>JASHRZ010000396.1 GCA_030037055.1 Alphaproteobacteria bacterium | reverse complement strand
TTCTCGGATGCCTGCCGCAGCACGGACGCCGCCGCTTGTTCGAGTGGCAGGCGCCCGAGAAGCCTTGCCTACAGCGGAAGAGCCAGCGCAAAGCATGGCTCGCCGCCAGGCGCTATGAGCGGATGTTATTCAGGCCGCAGACAGGGGACGCTCCGGAAAGGCGCCCTTTGCGAAGATCAATCGTCGCACCGTCTGTTGCGTGCTGCCCCAGCTATGGGCGCGAAGTTGGTCCGCCTGCGCACACCAGGAGAGATTGAGCCTATGGCCGAGCGGCTGGCGAGCGAGCGCGAAGCAGCGCCGACGGGCGCGGCGAGCGCCTATCTGCTACTCGCCGTCGCTATGCTGTCCTGGGCCGGGAACACGGTGGTCGGCCGCGCGCTCGTAGGGACGGTACCGCCCTTCGGCCTCAGCCTGATGCGCTGGACCGTCGCCTTTCTCGTCCTTGCTCCCTTCGCGCTCGGCGAGATCGTCGCCAAGCGCGCGGTCATCCTGCGGCGCTGGCGCTTCCTGCTCGCCCTGGGGCTGCTGGGCCTCACCCTCTGTAACGGCCTGGGCTATCTCGGCCTGCAATGGACGACGGCGATCAATGCCGGGCTGCTCAACTCCGCCGGGCCGATGCTGACGCTCGTCGCCGCCTTCCTCTTTCACCGCGAACGCGCCGCTCCGCTGCAGATCGCCGGCGTCGGCGTCTCGCTGCTGGGAGTGCTCGCCATCGTGCTGCGCGGCGATCCCGGCGCGCTGCTCCATCTCGAGATCAATCGCGGCGACGCCGCGATCCTCGCCGGCGTCGCCACCTGGTCGGTCTATACCGTGCTGCTGCGCCGCGTGCCGCGGGAGCTGTCGCCGGTGGCCTTGCTCGCCGTGCTCTTCGCCATCGCCGGCATCACGGTGCTGCCGCTCCACCTTGCGGAATCGGCGCTGGGCTATCCGCTGCCCGCGCGCGGCGAAGCGCTCGCGGGATACCTCTATGTCGGACTGTTTCCGGCGGTGATCGCCTTCTTCGGCTGGAACCGCGGCGTGGCAACGCTCGGCGCGGCGCGGGCGAGCCTCTTCGCCCATCTCATGCCGCTGTTTTCGGCGGCGCTCGCCTACGCCTTTCTCGGCGAGCACATCGCGCTCTTTCATCTCGCCGGCGCGGCGCTGATCTTCTTCGGCATCTTTCTCGCCAACCGCTACGCCGCGGGCTGAGGACGGGCCGGCGAGCGGTTGCAGCGGCCGCTGTTGAACCGCAGAGTGCGCGCCATGCCGGCGTCCCTCCGCCTCGCCTTCTTCTACATCGCCATGTTCTCGCTGGGCGGCGTGCAATTGCCCTTCTGGCCGGCCTGGCTCGCCGGCCGCGGCCTTTCCGCCGGCGAGATCGGCACGCTGCTGGCGCTCTGCCAATGGATCAAGCTTGCCGCCAACCCGCTCGCCGGCATCGCCGCCGACCGCAGCGCCGCGCCGCGCCGCGTCATGCTGGCGCTCGGCCTCGGCGCGGTGGCGGGATTCGCGCTGCTGCTGCCGGCGCGAGGCTTCGCCCTCCTGCTGCTGACGGGAACGTTCGCCACCGCCTGCTTCTCGTCGCTGCTGCCGCTGGGCGACCACCTCGCGCTCACACTCGCCTATGGCGGAAGGCTCGATTACGGCCGCGTCCGCCTCTGGGGATCGCTGAGCTTCGTTGTCGCCGCCTTGCTCGCCGGCAGATTGATCGAGGCGCGCGGCGCCGAGGTGGTGGCACCGATGCTGCTTGGCGCAGCAGCCCTCATCGCGCTCGCCTGCGCCAGCCTGCCGGCGGGCGGCGGCGCGCCGGCCGCCCGCCACCCGTCCTGGCACCGTCTGGCGCGGCCGTCCTTCCTCGCCTTTCTCGCCGCGGCGGCGCTGATCCAGGGCAGCCACGCCGTCTATTACGGCTTCGGCACGCTTTATTGGCAGCGCCTCGGCATCGCCGACAGCATCATCGCGCTGCTCTGGGCGGAAGGCGTCGTTGCCGAGATCCTGCTGTTCTATTGGGGCGCGCCGCTGCTGCGGCGGCTCGGGCCGCGCGGGCTGCTGGTGCTGGGTGGCGGCGCGGGAGTGCTGCGCTGGACGCTCACCGGCTTCGCCGCCGGCGCGCCGGCGCTCGCGCTGCTGCAGCTCCTGCATGGCTTCACCTTCGGCGCGGCGCATCTCGGCGCAATGCACCATCTCGCGCGCAGCCTGCCGGCGGGGCAGGCGGCGACGGCGCAGGCGGTCTACGCCACCGTCGTCGGCGGCATCGGCCAGGGGCTGCTGATGCTGCCGGCGGGCGCGCTCTACGCCGTGCTCGGCGGGCGCGCCTTCCTCGGCATGGCAGCGGTGGCCGCTGCCGGCGCCGGCCTGTCGCTGCTGGGGACGGCCACCAAATCTTAAGCCTTTCCTGCCAGACTGGCGGCAATGGGGAGCCTTGCATGACCCGGCGATTGGAGGCGCCACAGCGCCGAGCCCGACGCGCCGCCCTTCGCAGCCGCGAGGGCGGCGAACCCGATTTCAATCTTTTCGCCGTGGCCGCGCGCAGCGCCGGCGAGCCCGGCATGCCGGCGCGCCCCTGGCCGAGCCACGACATCGGCTTCCTCACCGCAGTGCTGGAAGCGCACAATCTGCCGGCGGCGCTGATCCGGCGGCTTGTGCGGGCGGCGGCGGCGCTGCCGCTCAACACGCTGCTGCTGGAGCGGCTCAGCGCGGCACTCGCCGATCAGATTCATTTCTCCGAGCTCGCCGCGCTGTTGCGGCACCCGGTGCTGCTGCTCTTCGGCCCGCCCGGCGCCGGCAAGACGACGCTCGCGGCAAAGCTCGCCGCGCGCCTGGGGGAGCGGGAGCCGCTGCTGGTCAGCACCGACACCGGCCGCCCCGGCGGGGTGGCGCAAATCGCGGAGTATGCCGACGCGCTCGGCCTGGCGACGGTCGCGGCCGAAGACGCCGCGGCGCTGGAGCGCGTGGTGGCAGACGCCGTCGGCAGGAGCGTGGTGATTGACACCGCCGGCCTGGCGCCCGGCGACGCGGCGGCGTGC
>JASHRZ010000395.1 GCA_030037055.1 Alphaproteobacteria bacterium | reverse complement strand
CAACCGCGTCGCCAAGGTGGTGAAGGGCGGGAGGCGCTTCGGCTTCGCCGCCATCGTCGTCGTCGGCGACGGCAAGGGCCGCGTCGGCTACGGCGCCGGCAAGGCGCGCGAGGTGCCCGAGGCGATCCGCAAGGCGACCGAGCAGGCGCGCCGCGCCATGGTGCGCGTGCCGTTGCGCGAGGGCCGCACGCTCCATCACGACATCATCGGCCGCTACGGCGCCGGCGAGGTCATCGTGCGCGCGGCCAAGCCCGGCACCGGCATCATCGCCGGCGGCCCGATGCGCGCCATCTTCGAGGCGCTGGGCGTGCAGGACGTGGTGGCGAAATCGGTCGGCACCTCCAACCCGCACAACATGATCAAGGCGACCTTCCGGGCGCTCGGTCACTCGGTAAGCCCCCGCTCGGTCGCGGCGCGGCGCGGCCGCAAGGTGAGCGAGATCCTCGGGCGGCGCGAGGCCGCGGCCGAGGCGCGGGAGTAGAGCCATGGCGGAAGAGAAGGAGAAGAAGAAGCCGGCGAAGAAGGCCAAGCCCGAAGGCGAGGCGGCGGCGAAGCCGAAAGCGGAGAAGCCCGCCCCCGAGGCCGTGGCGAAGTCGAAAGGGGCGAAGCCCGCCCCCGAAGCGGCGGCGAAGCCGGTCGATCCGGCGGAGAAGGCGGCGCGCAAAGCCGCCAAGAAGGCCGCGAAGAAGGCCAGGGCGGCCGTCGCGAAAGCGGCGCTGGCGAATCGGGTCAGGCCGGCGCCGGCGGCGCAGGCGGCGCCGCCGCCCGAGCCGCGCAAGACGCCGGAGAAGACCCTGACGGTGACGCAGATCGGCAGCCCGATCGGGCGCCAGGCCTATCAGCGCGCCACCTTGCAAGGGCTCGGCCTCAACAAGCTGCACCGCCGGCGCGTGCTCGAGGACACGCCGGCGGTGCGCGGCATGATCGAGCGGGTGAAGCATCTGGTGCGGGTCGAGGCCGGCTGACGGCGCCCGCCGGGCGAAGGTGGTGGACGATGAAGCTCAACGAGATCCGAGACAATGACGGCGCGCATTACCGCGCCAAGCGCCTCGGCCGCGGCATCGGCTCCGGCAAAGGCAAGACCAGCGGCCGCGGCGGCAAGGGCCAGACGGCGCGCACCGGCGTTACCTTGAACGGCTTCGAGGGCGGACAGACGCCGCTGCACCGCCGGCTGCCCAAGCGCGGCTTCAGCCACGAGGCGTTTCGGCGGCGGTTCCAGGTCGTCAATCTCGGGCGGCTCCAGGTCGCCCTTGAAGCGGGCCGGCTCAGGCCCGATGTGACGGTGGACGGCGCCGCCCTGGTCGCCGCCGGCGTGCTGCGCCGGGTCGGCGACGGCGTGCGTCTCCTGGCCAAAGGCGAGCTCAAGACACCGCTCACCATCGAGGTGGTTGGCGCCTCGAAGGCGGCGGTCGCCGCGGTCGAGAAGCTCGGCGGCAAGGTGGTGGTCACCGGCGCCCGGCCGGCCGAGGCCTAAACGCAAGGGGGCGCTGGGCCCCCGGGAAGGGATCAATGGCGTCAGCCGCCGAACAGCTTGCGGCGAATATCAATTTCTCCGCCTTCGCCAAGGCGACCGAGCTCAAGAACCGCATCTGGTTCACGCTGGGCGCGCTCGTGATCTACCGCCTCGGCACCTACATTCCGTTGCCGGGCATCGATCCGCAGATCCTGCAGGAGATCTTCAGCCGCAACGCCGGCGGCATCCTGGGCATGGTCGACATGTTCTCGGGCGGCGCCCTCGGGCGCATGACCATCTTCGCGCTCAACATCATGCCCTACATCTCGGCCTCGATCATCGTGCAGCTTCTGACCGCGGTCTCGCCGCAGCTCGAGGCGCTCAAGAAGGAGGGCGAGGTCGGCCGCAAGAAGCTCAATCAGTACACCCGCTACGGCACCGTCCTCCTCGCCGCCGTCCAGGCCTATGGCATCGCTGTCGGGCTTGAAGGCGCCGGCGGCGGGCGCTCGCCGGTGATCGATCCCGGCCTGTTCTTCCGCTTCACCACGGTGATCACGCTCACCGGCGGCACCGTCTTCCTGATGTGGCTCGGCGAGCAGATCACCGCGCGCGGCGTCGGCAACGGCATCTCGTTGATCATCTTCTCCGGCATCGTCGCGCGCATGCCGGCGGCGCTGGGCTCGCTGCTTGAGCTCGGCCGCACCGGCGCGCTCTCGACCTTCTTCATCATCCTCTTCCTGCTGCTCGCGATCGGCGTCATCACCTTCATCGTCTTCATGGAGCGGGCGCAGCGGCGCATCTTGGTCCAGTATCCCAAGCGCCGGGTCGGCAACAAGATGTTCGGCGGCGAGGCCTCGCACCTGCCGCTGAAGCTCAACACCTCGGGCGTCATCCCGCCGATCTTCGCCTCCTCGCTGCTGCTGCTGCCGGCGACCTTCGCCAGCTTCGGCGCCGCCGATCAGACCGGCATCGTCGGCTGGTTCAGCATCTATCTGCGCCACGGCAGCCCGATCTACATCTTCCTCTACGTCGCGCTCATCGTCTTCTTCTGCTTCTTCTACACCGCGATCGTCTTCAATCCGGTCGAGACGGCCGACAATTTGCGCAAATACGGCGGCTTCGTCCCGGGCTACCGTCCGGGCAAGACCACCGCCGATTATCTCGACTACGTGCTGACCCGGCTCACCGTGGTGGGCTCGCTCTACCTCGCCGCAGTCTGCGTGCTGCCGGAGATCCTTGTGTCGCAGTACAGCGTGCCGTTCTATTTCGGCGGCACCAGCCTGCTGATCGTCGTCAGCGTCACCATGGACACGGTGGCGCAGATTCACTCGCATCTGCTGGCGCATCAGTATGAGGGGCTGATCAAGAAGGCGAAGCTGCGCGGGAGACGCGGGTGAACATCATCCTCCTCGGACCTCCGGGCGCCGGCAAGGGAACCCAGGCCAAGCGCCTCGAGGAGAGGTTGGGGCTCGCCCAGCTTTCCACCGGCGACATGCTGCGCGCCGAGCGCAAATCCGGCAGCGCGCTTGGCCGCAAGGTCCAGGCCGTGATGGATGCGGGCAAGCTGGTCTCCGACGAGATCATTATCGAGCTGATCGCCCAGAGCATCGACCGGCTCAAGGGCAGCAAGGGCTTCATCCTCGACGGCTTTCCCCGCACCGTGCCGCAGGCCGAGGCGCTCGACCGCATGCTGGCGGAAAAGGGGCTGAAGCTCGACGCGGTCATCGAGATGACGGTGGACGAGCCGGCGCTGATCGAGCGCATCGCCGGCCGCTTCAGCTGCGCCACCTGTGGCGCCAGCTATCACGACAGCTTCAATCGGCCCAAGCATGACGGCGTCTGCGACGTCTGCGGCGGCAAGGAGTTCGTCCGCCGCGCCGACGACCGGCCCGAGGCGGTGAAGATCCGGCTCGAAGCCTATCGCCAGCAAACTGCCCCCATCCTGCCTTACTACCGCGACAAGGGCGTGCTGCGCTCGGTCGACGGCATGGCCGATATCGACGACGTCGGCCGCCAGATCGAGGCGATCCTGGGCCGGATGTGAGCCACCTTGGCCGGAGCGGCCGGTCCAGACCGGGATAGGCGCCCGACTTGCAAAAGTCCGGGCAATCGCCACATAGATCCTAACCTCGCGGGACCATTGACTTTGGGCCGCAGATTCATATAATGCGCGCCCTCGGTCTCACCGCGGCTTTGGCATTGCCGGACATCACACCCAAGGAGTAGCGCAGGTGGCGCGTATCGCTGGCGTCAACATCCCGAGCCAGAAGCGGGTCCCGATCGGGCTCATGTACATCCACGGAATCGGCCGCACCACCGCGGAGAAGATCTGCGCCCAGCTCGGCATCCCGGCGCAGCGCCGGGTGCATGAGCTGACGGACGACGAGGTGCTGCGCATCCGCGAGGTGATCGACCGCGACCACACCGTCGAAGGCGATCTCCGGCGCCAGGTGGCCATGAATATCAAGCGGCTGATGGATCTCGGCTGCTATCGCGGGCTGCGGCACCGCAAGGGGCTGCCGGTGCGTGGCCAGCGCACGCATACCAATGCGCGCACCCGCAAAGGGCCGGCGCGGCCGATCGCCGGCAAGAAGACGGTAACGAAATAATCGCTGGGGGTTGATCCGAGTATGGCGAAGCCTGCTGCAGCGCCGCGTCTGCGCCGTCGCGAACGCAAGAACATCACCTCCGGGGTGGCGCATGTCAACGCCACCTTCAACAACACCATGATCACCATCACCGACGCCCAGGGCAACACCATCGCCTGGTCGTCGGCGGGGACGATGGGCTTCAAGGGCTCGCGCAAATCGACCCCCTATGCGGCGCAGGTGGCCGCCGAGGATGCCGGGCGCAAGGCGATGGAGCACGGCATGCGCACGCTCGAGATCGAGGTCAAGGGACCCGGCTCCGGCCGGGAATCGGCGCTGCGCGCGCTGCAGGCGGTGGGTTTCTCGGTGACGTCGATCCGCGACGTCACTTCGATCCCGCATAATGGTTGCCGGCCGCCCAAGCGGCGCCGGGTCTGAGCTGGGTCGGCCGGCGCCGGTGCGCCGCGCCTCGTGGACGTGCCTCGCCGCCCGCCGGGCGGCCGTGGCGCTCGGAATTGACGGCGGCGGCGTCTGCGCCGCGCCAAACGGTATGAGGTTCCGCTCGTGATTCAGAAAAACTGGCAAGCGCTGACCAAACCCAAGCAGCTCTCGGTGGAGCCGGGCGACGACCCGACGCGGGTCGCCACCGTGGTCGCCGAGCCGCTGGAGCGCGGCTTCGGCCTGACGCTCGGCAACGCGCTCCGGCGCGTGCTGCTGTCCTCGCTGCAGGGCGCCGCGATCAGCTCGATGCAGATCGAGGGCGTGCTGCACGAGTTCTCCTCGCTCCCGGGCGTGCTCGAGGACATCACCGACATCGTGCTCAACGTCAAGGGCGTCGCGCTCAGGATGCATGGCGAGGGGCCGAAGCGCATGCGCCTCAAGGCGCAGGGGCCGGGCGAGGTCCGGGCCAGCATGATCGAGACCGGCCACGACATCGAGGTGATGAACCCCAACGCGCTGATCTGCACGCTCGACAGCGCCGCAAAGATCGCCATGGAGTTCACGGTCGAGACCGGCAAGGGCTACAAGCCCGCGACCGAGAACCGGCCCGAGGACTCGCCGATCGGACTCATCCCGGTCGACGCGCTCTTCAGCCCCGTGCTCAAGGTGAGCTACCGCGTCGACAACACCCGCGTCGGGCAGCGCACCGATTACGACAAGCTCTCCATGCGCATCGAGACCAACGGCGCGGTGACCCCCGAGGACGCGGTGGCGCTTGCCGCGCGCATCCTGCAGGACCAGCTGCAGCTCTTCATCAATTTCGAGGAGCCGCGGGCCGCGGCCGAGGAGGTGCCGGCGCACGAGCTGCCCTTCAACAAGAACCTGCTGCGCAAGGTGGACGAGCTCGAGCTTTCCGTGCGCTCGGCCAACTGCCTCAAGAACGACAACATCGTCTATATCGGCGACCTCGTGCAGAAGACCGAGGCGGAAATGCTGCGGACGCCCAATTTCGGCCGCAAGTCGCTCAACGAGATCAAGGAGGTGCTGGCGCAGATGGGGCTCCATCTCGGCATGGAGATCCCGAACTGGCCGCCCGAGAACATCGAAGAGCTCGCCAAGCGTCTCGAAGAGCCGTATTGAGCTGCGGAGGACCTCGCCATGCGTCATCGTCTGCGCGGCCGCAGCTTCAGCCGCACCTCGGCCCACCGCAAGGCCATGTTCGACAATTTGGCGCACGCGCTGCTGAAGCACGAGCAGATCACCACCACCTTGCCGAAGGCCAAGGATCTTCGCCCGGTGGTCGAGCGGCTGATCACGCTCGGCAAGCGCGGCGGGCTCCATGCGCGCCGCCGGCTCATCGCCACCTTGCAGGATGCGAAGCTCGCCGACAAGGTGATGACGACGCTGGCCGAGCGCTACAAGGCGCGGGCCGGGGGCTACACCAGGGTGCTCAAGGCCGGCTTCCGCTACGGCGACGCCTCGGCCATGGCGGTGATCGAGCTGGTCGACCGCGACGTCGATGCCAAGGGCCAGGATTCGGGCCCGGTAGAGACCACCGAAGAAAGCGAGGAAGAAGCCGCCTGACGGTGGTCCTTTCCACGCGGCAACGGGGCAGCCTGCGGGCTGCCCTTTTTATTTCCGGCGACGCGCCGCGATCATCAAACCGTCACGGCTTGACGATCGGACCGTCATATCCCGCCGATAGCTTGTCTCCGCCCCCAGATCCAGATTCGGAGGAGACAGCCGCATGCTTCGTCAGACCATCCTCGCCGCGCGCGCCGGCCTTCTTGCCGGGACGGCCCTGGCGATGAGCGGTATGCTCACGCCGGGCAGCATGGCCCAGGACGCCTTCATCCCCAACACGCTGGTGGTGAGCCGCGTCGTCTATAACGGCGATACCAATCCGGCGCGGGCCGGCGAGACCTTCCCCACGATCTTCAACGATCCCAATGTGAGCGGAATCCAGGGCAGCATCTTTCTCGACAGCTACCTGACGGTGCCGTTCTCGCCGCGCCTCGCCAGCTTTCCGCTGACCCAGGACAGCGCCCGCGGCACGATCATCACGACGAGCTTCAGCTCGAAATCCGAAGGCTCGCTGCACCTTTCCACCAACGGGCAGTTCCTTACTTACATGGGCTATGTCGCGGCCGTCGGCCTCGAAGGCGTGTCCAATTCCGAGACGACGAACCCCGCGGCGCAGATCACCGGGGCGGCGGGTCCGTTCTTCGATCGCGCGGTGGCGCTGGTCAAATATGACGGCACCTTCTTGGTCCAGAACGAAAGCAACGCCTATAGCGGCGACAACCCGCGGGGCGCGATCAGCATCGACGGCACCCAGTTCTACATGGCGGGCAATGCCGACAGCACCGAGAACAAAACCACTCCCGTGACCGGGCCCGGCACGACCATCGGCGCCCGTCTCGGCCATCCGGGATCGCCGGCGTCGATTCAGCTCGGCACCTATGTCGCCACCGATCGCCCCGACGAATCGGCCAAGCAGCATATCAAGGACAACAACTGGCGCGGCATCGGCATCTTCAACGGCAGTCTCTACGTCTCCAAGGGCAGCGGCAGCAACGGCGATGACGGCGTTTTCCAGGTCGAGGACGGCACGGGCAACGGCATCCCGACCGGCGGGACGACCAACACCATCGTACAGCTGCTGGGGACGCAGGCCACCAATCCGATCACCGGCGCCAGCTCGCCGCTCACTCCCTTCGGCTTCTTCTTCGCCGATCCAAACACGCTCTATGTCGCCGATGAAGGGAACTCCACCATCACCACGACCGAGCCCGGCGGGACCGTGATCTCCTTGACCACCAGCGGCGGCACGACGACCTATACCGATCTCGTCACCGACCCCCTGGCGGGTGTGCAGAAATGGAGCCTGATCGGCGGCGTGTGGACGCTCGATTATGTGCTTCAGAACGGCCTCGGCCTCAATCAGCCCGCGGACGTCCCCGGCTATGGCGTGCCGACCTACACCACGGGCCTGCGCAACCTGACCGGCCGCGTCAATGGCGACGGCACCGTGACCATCTACGCCATCACCGCCCAGACCAGCTCGATCTCCGGCGGCGAGCCTGACCCGACGCGGCTGGTGGCAATCACCGACCGGCTCGAGGCAACCTCGCTGCCGGTGGAGTCCGGCTCCGACGATCCCGATGGCCCGGAGACCTTCGTGACGCTTCAGGCCTCGCGCTCGGGCGAAGCCTTCCGCGGCGTTGCTTTCGCGCCCTGCGCCTCCTGCGCGGCGCCGTAACCCTGGCGGCGGACTGAACGCTTATCCTCGATCCGGGCCGGGCCGCCCGGGATCGAGGCGCCGCTCGCTTGGCCCGAAGCCCGTGCCCTCGGCGCCGTGGCGGTGTAGTGTGGCCGGCGACGCGCCATGCCCCACGCCGCCCTCACGGAGCTCCTGAGCCTTGCCGGCTTGCCGCCCGAGGCGGCCAAGGTTGTCGCGTTTTGCGGGGCCGATCCCGTACTGCCGACGCGCTTTCGCATCGGCGCCGTCGGCGCCGCTGCCATCGGCGCCGCCGCCGTCGCCGCGGCGGAGCTCTACGCGGCGCGCTCGGGCCAGCCGCGCCAGGCGATCGCCGTCGATCTGCGCCATGCGGTCGCGGCGCTGCGCAGCTTCCGCCACCTGCGCATCGACGGCGCGCCGCCCACCGACGTCTTCGATCCCGTCAGCGGGTTCTACGCGACGCGCGATGGGCGCAGCGTGATGCTGCACTGCAATTTCCCCAACCATCGCGAGGCCGCGCTGCGGGTGCTGGGACTAGCCACCGGCGTGAAGCGCGAAGCGGTTGCGGCGGCGGTTGCCGGCCGGGAGGGTTCGGCGCTCGAGGATGCCGTGCATGCCGGCGGAGGCTGCGCCGCGCTGGTGCGCTCGCGCGAGGAATGGCGCGCTCATCCGCAAGCGGCCGCGGTGGCGAGCCTCAAGCTTCTGGAGATCGAGCGCATCGGCGACGCGCCGCCGCAGGCGCCTCGTGCCGCTGACCGGCCGCTCGCAGGCATGCGCGTGCTCGACCTCACGCGCGTTCTCGCGGGCCCGACCTGCGCGCGCACGCTCGCCGAGCATGGCGCCGAGGTGCTGAAGGTCTCGGCGCCGCATCTGCCGGCCAAGCGCGACATGGACATCGACACCGGCCTCGGCAAGCTTTCGGCGTTTCTCGATCTGCGCCGGGAGGAGGATTGCACGAGGCTCGCCGCCCTCGTCCGCGCCGGGCGCGCCGATGTGTTCGCGCAGGGCTACCGCCCGGGCACGCTCGCCCGGCGCGGCTTCGGCGCCGAGGCGCTGGCGCGGCTCCGGCCGGGGATCGTCGTGGTCGAGCTTTCCGCCTGGGGGCGGACCGGCCCGTGGTCGGCGCGGCGCGGCTTCGACACCATCGTGCAATGCGCCAGCGGCCTGGCGCTGATTGAGGGCGAGGGCGGGCCGCGCCTGATGCCGGTTCAGGCGATCGACTATGTCAGCGGCTATGTCATGGCTTTGGGCGCCATGGCGGGGCTGCTGCGCCGCGCGCGCGAGGGCGGCAGCTGGCGCGTGCGCGTCTCGCTGGCGCGGACGGGACAGTGGATCTGCGATCAGGGCTTGCTCGATCGGGCGGTTGCCGCCGCAGTGCCCAAAGAGATGCGGGAGGCGGAGATCGCGGGGTTCAGCCAGGACACGCCGTCACCCTTCGGGCTCGTCCGCCATCTCGCGCCGGCGGCGCGGATGACCGAGACGCCGGCGCGCTGGGCGAGGCCGCCCGTGCCGCTCGGCCACCACGCGCCCAAATGGCCGCGCTAAGTCGCTTTGCGCAGCCGCAGCACAAGGAGGGCGGCGCCGGTATTGGCGAGGCCGACGGCGAGAAAGATTTGCGGCACGGTGAGGCCGAGCTTCAGCATCATCGCGCTCAGCGCGCCCGAGGCGACGATGAAGAGCGCGTTCAGCACGTTGTTGGCGGCGACCACGCGCGAGCGGTGGCTCTCTTCGCTGCGCGCCTGGAGCAGCGCATAGAGCGGCACGGTGAAGAGGCCGCCGCAGGCCGAGATCAGGAATAGGTCCGCGAGGAGCCGCCAATTGGCGGGATGGACGAGAAAACCGGCGACGCCGATCAGCGCGCCCTCGTCGCCGCCGATGCGCGCGCTCGCGCCGTAGAGGTCGAGGCTGAAGATCGCCATGCCGATGGCTCCCAGCGGCGTCAGCCGCGCGCTCACCTCGCCGCGCAGCAACCGGCCGCAAAGGACCGAGCCGGCGCCGATGCCGACCGAGAACATGGCGAGGAAGAGCGTCTCGACGCTGGCGTCGGCGCCGAGGGTGTTCTTGGCGTAAGTCGGAAATTGCGACAGGAACACCGCGCCCACCAGCCAGAACCAGGAAATCGCGAGGATCGACAGCCAGAGCTCGCGCCGCGCGCGGGCGAAGCGGATGATCGCCATGGTCTCGGCCCAGATGTTGGGATTGATGCGAAGCTCCGGCGCGGCGCCCTGGCCGCGCGGGATGAAGAGGCTCGCGGCCCAGCCAGCGAGCGCGAAGGCGAGAAGCGCGGCCGAGACGATCGCTTCGGCCCCGGGCGCGAGGATCAACAGCCCGCCGGCGATGGTGCCGAGGAGGATGGCGAGGAAGGTGCCGGCCTCGACGAGCGCGTTGCCGCCCATCAGATCCTCGCGCGCCAGTAGCTCCGGCAGGATGCCGTATTTGACCGGACCGAAGAATGTCGCCTGGACGCCGAGCAGGAGCAGGACGGCGAGCTCGAAATAGATGAAGGCCTCGCCGGCGATGCCGAAGCCCGCCGCCGCCAGCACCATGACCCCGACCTCCCAGAGCTTGACGTAGCGGATGAGCCTGGCCTTCTCGAATTTGTCGGCGAGCTGGCCGGCGGTGGCGGAGGCGATGAAATAGGGGGCGATGAACACGGCGGTGGCGATGGCGACGACGATCTTGGTCGTCGTGGGATCGGTGAAGGTCCGGTAGGTCACCAGCGTCACCAGCGCGGTCTTCAGCAGATTGTCGTTCACCGCGCCGAGGAACTGGGTGATGAAGAGCGGCAGGAACCGCCGGCTCTTGAGGAGGTGCAGCTGGGTCTCGGCCATGGGAGCCGGCAGGTGTGAGCAGAATTGGTGACTCGCCCCGCCTCACCCCAACCCTCTCCGCCTCTCGGGGCGGAGAGGGAGAGAGCCGCGGAGCGGCTCTCGCGTAGCGGTAGGGTGAGATGGGGGCGCGCGCTCAGACATTTCTGATTCCGGCGCTATGCCGTCGCGCGCTCGTCGAAATCGGTCGAGCCGTCATCCTCGGCGGCAAACCGGTTCACCGCCGCGACCCGCGCCAGGCTCGGCCCGCGCCGGCAATCCTCGGCGAGGGCCTCGACCGCCTCGGCCGCGCCGATGAGCAGCGCCTCGACGCTGCCGTCGAAGCGGTTGCGCACCCAGCCGCGCAAGCGCCGGCGGCGCGCCTCGCGCCGCGCCCAGGCGCGGAATCCCACGCCCTGGACGCGGCCGGTGATGACGAGGCGCAGCGCCGCCGCGGGCATCGCCGCCTCAGCTGAATTCGAGGATAACCTGGTCGACGGCAAGGCTGTCGCCGGGCTTGGCGCGCAGCTTCGCCACCGTGCCGTCGCGCTCGGCGCGCAGCACGTTCTCCATCTTCATCGCCTCGACCACCGCCAGCTCCTCGCCCGCCTTGACCTCCTCGCCTTCGTCGACGGCGATGGAGACGAGCAGGCCCGGCATCGGCGACAGCAGGAAGCGCGAGAGGTCGGGCGCGGCCTTGGCCGGCATTTGCGACAGCAGCTCTGCCGCGCGCGGCGGCAGCACTTTCACGCCAAGGCTCGCACCGTCGCGCGTCAGGCGGAAGCCGAGGCCGTCACGGTCGAGCTGGAAGGTCACCGGCGTCGTGTCGATCGTGCCGCGGAACAGCGGCTCGCCCGGCTGCCAGGGGCTCGCCACGACGCGGCGCCGGCCTTGCGCGTCGGTCACGGCGATGGCGCCGTCCTCGCGTGTCGCGGCGACGCGGTGCTGCGCCTCGCCGATGCACACCGTCCATTCCTCCGGCACGACGCGGCCGTGGCCCGCGAGCTGGCCGCTGATGCGCGCCTCGCACTCGGCGAGGATGCGCTGCGCCGCGGCGGCCACCACGATCGCCTCGTCCATCGCCTCCGGGGTGATCTCGACGCCGGTGAAGCCGAGCGGGAACTCCTCGGCGATGAAATCGGTCGAAAGCCGGCCGGCGGCAAAGCGCTCCTTGCGCAGCACCGCGGCGAGGAAGGCGACATTGTGCGAGAGCCCGCGGACGCAGAAGGCGTTGAGCGCCTCGCCCAGCCGCCGCGTCGCCTCCCTTCGGCTTCCGCCATAGGCGATCAGCTTGGCGATCATCGGGTCGTAATAGATGCTGATCTCGGCGCCCTCGAAAACGCCGCTGTCGACGCGGATGCCGTCGCCTTCGGGCGGCAGGTAGCGCGTCAGCCGGCCGACCGAGGGCAGGAAGCTGCGCAAAGGATCCTCGGCGTAAATGCGCGCCTCGATCGCCGAGCCCTCGAGCCGAATTTCGGACTGTTGCAGCGTTAGCCGCTCGCCGGCGGCGATGCGGATCATCCATTCGACGAGGTCGAGGCCGGTCACCAGCTCCGTCACGGGATGCTCGACCTGGAGCCGCGTGTTGATCTCGAGGAAATAGAAATTGCGCTGCCGGTCGACGATGAACTCGACCGTGCCGGCAGAGCGGTAGTCCACCGCCTTGGCCAGCGCCACCGCCTGCGCTCCCATCGCCGCGCGCGTCGCGGCATCGATGAACGGGCTCGGCGCCTCCTCGATCACCTTCTGGTGCCGGCGCTGGATCGAGCATTCGCGCTCGCCGAGATGGATCACATGGCCGTGCGCGTCGCCCAGCACCTGGATCTCGATGTGGCGCGGCTCCTCGATGTACTTCTCGAGGAAGACGCGGTCGTCGGCGAAGCTTGAGCGCGCCTCGTTGCTGGCGGAGCGGAAGCCTTCGCGCGTCTCGGGATCGTTGCGCGCGATGCGCATGCCCTTGCCGCCGCCGCCGGCCGAGGCCTTGATCATCACGGGATAGCCGATCGCGCGCGCGATGCCCACGGCCGAATCGGCGTCGGGGATGACGCCGAGATGGCCGGGCACGGTGGAGACGCCCGCCGCCTTGGCGAGCTTCTTGGATTCGATCTTGTCGCCCATGGCGGCGATGGCTTGCGCGCCGGGACCGATGAAGGCGATGCCGGCGTGGGCGAGCGCCTCGGCGAAACCCGCTTTCTCCGAAAGGAAGCCGTAGCCCGGATGCACCGCCTCGGCGCCGGTCTTGCGGCAGGCCTCGAGGATGCGGTCGATCCGCAGATAGCTCTCCGCTGCCGCGGGCGGGCCGATATGCACGGATTCATCGGCCATACGCCGGTGCAGCGCGTCGGCATCGGCATCGGAATAGACGGCGACCGTCCTGATGCCTATGCGGCGCGCGGTGCGGATCACCCGGCAGGCGATCTCGCCGCGATTGGCGATGAGGATCTTCTTGAACATGCGGCGTTCAGCGGCCCCCCACTACGACCCTCCCCCGCAAGGGGGGAGGGGGAAATTGTCTTGGCCGATCAGCCCCTCCCCCCTTGAGGGGGAGGGAAGGGAGGTGGGCGGCGAGGGCGAGTGTAGTCATCAGAGCGGGATGTTCGCGTGCTTCTTCCAGGGATTGGTCAATTGCTTCTCGCGCAGCATGGCGAGCGAGCGGCAGATGCGGCGGCGGGTGCCGTGCGGCATGATCACGTCGTCGATGAAGCCGCGGCTGCCGGCGACGAAGGGGTTGGCGAATTTCTGGCGGTACTCCTCGGTGCGCGCCTCGATCTTGGCGGGATCGCCGAGGTCGCTGCGGAAGATGATCTCGACCGCGCCCTTGGGCCCCATCACCGCGATCTCGGCCGAGGGCCAGGCGAAATTGGCGTCGCCGCGCAGATGCTTCGAGCTCATGACGTCATAGGCGCCGCCATAGGCCTTGCGCGTGATCACCGTGACCTTGGGCACGGTCGCCTCGGCGAAGGCGAACAGCAGCTTGGCGCCGTGCTTGATGATGCCGCCATATTCCTGCGCCGTGCCTGGCAGGAAGCCCGGCACGTCGACGAAGGTGATGATCGGGATGTTGAAGCAATCACAAAAACGAACGAAGCGCGCCGCCTTGCGTGAGCTGTCGATGTCGAGGCATCCCGCCAGCACCATCGGCTGGTTGGCGACGATGCCGACGGTCGAGCCTTCCATGCGCGCGAAGCCGATGATGATGTTGCGCGCATAGCTCGGCTGCAGCTCGAAGAAATCGCCTTCGTCGGCCACCTTCCCGATCAGCTCGCGCATGTCGTAGGGCTTGTTGGGATTGGCCGGGACCAGCGTGTCGAGCGACATCTCCTCGCGGTCGGGCGAATCCCAGCTCGGGCGCACCGGCGGCTTCGCGCGGTTGGAGGCCGGCAGGAAGTCGATGAGCCGGCGCAGCTGCAGCAGCGCCTCCACGTCGTTCTCGAAGGCGAGATCGGCGACGCCCGAGCGCGTGGCGTGGGTGACGGCGCCGCCCAGCTCCTCCTGCGTCACGCTCTCATGCGTCACCGTCTTCACCACTTCGGGGCCGGTGACGAACATGTAGGAGCTGTCCTTGACCATGAAGATGAAGTCGGTCATCGCCGGCGAGTAGACCGCGCCGCCGGCGCAGGGACCCAGGATCACGGAGAGCTGCGGCACCACGCCGGAGAGCGACACGTTCCGGAAGAACACGTCGCCGTAGCCTCCGAGGCCGATGACCCCTTCCTGGATGCGGGCGCCCCCGGAGTCGTTGAAGCCGACGAGCGGGACCCCTGCCTTCGCCGCGAGGTCCATGACCTTCACGATCTTTCCCGCGTGCGCCTCGCCCAGCGATCCTCCGAAGACGGTCGCGTCCTGGGCAAAGGCGCAGACCGGCCGGCCCTCGACCTCGCCCCAGCCCGTGACCACGCCGTCCCCCAGGATCTTCCGTTCCGCCATGCCGAAGCGGTCGCTCCGGTGGACCACGAACGG
>JASHRZ010000394.1 GCA_030037055.1 Alphaproteobacteria bacterium | reverse complement strand
CGACGCCGACAACCAGCATCCCGAGGCGCGCCGCCTCAAGAAGATGCTGATCCACATGATCGAGGCCGAGGAGGCCATGGAGAGGCTCGGCGTCGCCAGCAAGATGAACACCGATCTCGATTTCCTGCTCTATCTCAAGGGGCTCGGGCGGCGCACCGCGGGACGCTGGCTGGACAAGAACTTCGCCGCGCTCAACTATTATTCGAGCCTCGATATCCGCAAAGTGTTTCTATAGCGCCGACGGGATCGGCGGGGAGGGCGGGCGGTACCCTCGCGCCCGTCCGCATGCTATGCACGCCCCATGGCTCCCATCGACGTGAAAAAGCTTGCCGCCGGCCTGCGCGGCGGCGACCGGCGAGCCCTGGCGCGGGCGATCACCCTGGTCGAATCGACGCGTGCGGACCACCGCGCCGAAGCCGAGGCGCTGCTCGCCCTGCTGCTGCCCCATTCCGGGAAGTCGATGCGGCTCGGCATTTCCGGCGCGCCCGGGGTCGGCAAATCGACCTTCATCGAGGCGTTCGGGCTCACCGCGATCGCCGCCGGCCATCGCGTCGCGGTGCTGGCGGTCGACCCCTCCTCTAAGCGCGGCGGCGGTTCGATCCTAGGCGACAAGACGCGCATGGCCGAGCTGGCGCGGCAGGACGGCGCCTTCATCCGACCGTCGCCGGCCGGCCGCACCCTGGGCGGCGTCGCCCGCCGCACCCGCGAGGCGATCCTGGTGGTGGAGGCTGCGGGCTTCGACGTGGTCATCGTCGAGACCGTCGGCGTCGGCCAGTCGGAGACGGCAGTGGCCGATATGGTCGATTTCTTCCTGCTCCTGCTGGCGCCCGGCGCCGGCGACGAACTCCAGGGCATCAAGAAGGGCATCGTGGAGCTCGCCGATCTCCTCGTCATCAACAAGGCCGACGGCGATCTCGAGCCCGCGGCGATGCGCGCTGTGGCCGACTACCGCCATGCCGTGCGGCTGCTGCGGCCGCCTGCGGAGGAAGCGGCCGCGGTGGTGGCGATCTCGGCGCTCGAGCGACGCGGCATCGACGCGCTGTGGCATTCCGTCGCGCGCCGGATCGCCGCGCTTCGGGCGAGCGGCGGCCTGGAGCTTCGCCGCGCCGCGCAGGCGCACGCTCATCTTTGGAGCGAGATCGGCGACGGGCTGATCGAACTCTTCAGGTCCGACGCCAAGGTGGCGGCGCGGCTCGCCCGGCTCGAGGCCCAGGTCGTCTCGGGCGCGATCAGCCCCACCGCGGCCGCCAAAACGGCGCTGCAGACGTTTCGCCGGCGGCCGCGCCCGGCTTGACGCCGCGCGCGCCTTGGCCTAGAAACGCGCTTTCCGCACGGCCCCTCGCGCCTCGAGAGGCCGTCGTTGCTGTTCGAGGGCGGTCATGGCGAGACGGTGCTTCATCACGGGCAAGGGCGTGCAGGTCGGCCACAATGTGAGCCACGCCAACAACAAGACCAAGCGCCGCTTCCTGCCCAACCTGCAGACCACCTCGCTGCTCTCCGACCTGCTCGGCTCGGCGGTGCGCCTGCGGCTCTCGACCCGCGGCATTCGCACCATCGAGCACAATGGCGGGATCGACGCCTATCTGCTGGGCACGCCGGATGGCAAGCTCACCCTCGAGGCGCGCCGCCTGAAGCGTCGCATCGCCGCCGCCGCCGCCCGCAAGGGGCAGAGCCCCGCGGCTTGATGCAAGTTTTCGATGGATGGGCGCAAGGGCGCCCATGCAGCGAAGACCCGCGTCAGCTCCCGTAGAGATCGTGTCGCCGGACCCACGCCATCGGGTAGGTCAGGCCGTCTTCCTCGCGCCTCTTGGGCGTGAGATCGAGGTAGTGATAGGCGGCGTTCATCATGTCGAGGCCGCGCGCATAGCAGGAATAGGCGTGGAAGACGGCGCCGTCGTCATCGCGATAGAAGACGTGATCCCGGGCCGCTCGCCGCCGAAGGACTTGCCGGTAGTTGTAATAGCCCTGTCCTTTCGCCTTCTCCTCGGGCGTCTCGCTCACCTGGTGGTCGCGGTTGAAGTCGCTGTCCAGCGAGGAGACCCATTTGAAATTCCAGCCCATCTGTCGCTTGAAGGCGTTGAGCTTCTCGAGCGCAGCGAGCGAAACGGCGACGAAGGTCACGTCACACTGCCCGAAATGGACGAAGAAGCCGTTATCGCCGTCGGCGCAGAACGAGCAGCTCTTGCCAGCCGCTTCCCGGCTCGGATCGAACATGAAATGCTGGACGATGAGCTGATGGCGCCTCGCGAACAGATCCGCCAGGCTCTCCTTGCCCTTCGGTCCATCGAGGATATAGGGCTTGTTCATTCGCATCCAGGCCAGCGCGCCGCTCGCGATTGAGCTCGTCGCGCAACCGCGTGAATTCCTTTTCGCTGGCGAGAAATTTCTTGCGGGCCTCGATCCATTCGTCTTGCGAGACATTGCGTGATCTGTCATCGCCGCAGTCAACGGGTCAGTTGATTTGAGGTGTTGTGGCGAAGGACCGCGGGCGGCGGCGCATAGCCGGACGTGAAATCCGGCCTAATGCGCCGGCGTCGCAGGGTCGTCCGCCTTCACCTGCCTCTCGTCCGGAAGCGCGCCGGCGCTCCAGCCGCCGCCCAGCGCCTGGACCAGCGCCACGCTGGCGACGAGGCGGCTCTGCACGATGCTGAGCGCGGTCTCCTCGTTGGTGAGCCGTGTCGTCTGGGCGACGATGACTGCGGTATAGGCGACCGTGCCCTGCTGGTATTGGTTGAGGGTGAGCCGCTCCTCCTCGCGCGCGAGCCGCACGGTGTTGTCCTCGACGACCTGCTGCTGCGCCAGGATGCGCAGCGCCGCCAGCTGGTCCTCCACCTGCTGGAAGCCGGTGAGTACCGTCTGGCGATAATTGGCCACGGCCTGTGCGTAGCTCGCCTTGGCCGCTGCCACCTGCGCCGCGGTCAAGTCGGCGTTGAACACGGGCTCGATGAATTGCCCGCCTACCGACCACAGGCTGTTCGCGGCGCGCAGCAGCTTGGCGAGGCCAGAGCTGGCATAGCCGTAGGAGCCCGACAGCGTCACGTCGGGATAATAGCCGGCGATGGCGACGCCGATTTGCGCGTTGGCCGAGGCCATCAGCCGCTCGGCCGCGGCGATGTCGGGACGGCGCTCGAGCAGCGCCGAAGGCAGCTCGGCCGGCGGCACCGGCACGGTCATCGTCAGCGGCGCTGGCGCGATCGCGAGTTCGGCGGGCGGCTTGCCGATCAGCGCGGCGATGGCGTGTTCGTCCTGGGCGCGCTGAACTCCGACGGCGATGGCCTGCGCGCGAGTCTGCTCGACCTGGGTTTCGGCGGTGACGACGTCGGTCTCCGCCACGGTTCCCCCGGCAAACTGGTTGCGGGTGATCTGCAGCGATTGCGTGAAGGCGTCGACGGCCTTGTAGAGCAGTTTCTGCAACGCGTCGGCGGCGCGCAGCTCGAAATAGAGCGTAGCGAGCTGGCCCTGCGCCACGAGCCGCGCATTGGCGAGGTCGGCGGCGCTCGCCTGCGCGCCGGCGACCTCGCTCTCGACGGTGCGGCGCAGCCGGCCCCAGAGGTCGGTGTCCCAGGACGCGGCGGCGGAGAGGTTGAAGCTGCTGGCGGCGGCCGGCGGGACAACGGTGGCGCCCTGGCCCGAGCGCGTGCCCGAGCCGGTGAGCGACAGCGTCGGGAAGAGGCCCGCCACCCCCTCGGCGACCACGGCGCGCGCCTGGTCATAAGCGGCCTCGGCGGATTTCAGAGTCTGATTGGAGATGTCGATCTGCTTCTCCAGCCCGTCGAGCACGGGGTCGTTGTAGATCGACCACCAATCGCCGCGGCGAGCGGCGTCCTTGGGCTCGGCCGGCTTCCAGCCGTCCTCCTTGTAGTCCGTCGGCGTCGGCGCTTCCGGGCGCTTGTAGTCGGGCCCGACCATGCAGCCGGCCAGCAGCGCCAACGCGGCGAGTGCGAAGGTTCTGCTCATTCCCCGGGCTCCGTCACGGCGCCGCCGGCGAGATCGGCGCCGCCGCTCTGCTGGCCCCGCGCCCACAGTCGGAAGCGGTCGAGATAGAGATAGATCACCGGCGTGGTATAGAGGGTCAGCATCTGGCTCACGATCAGCCCGCCGACGATGGAGATGCCGAGCGGCTGGCGCAGCTCGGCGCCGTCTCCGGTACCGAGCGCCAGCGGCAGCGCGCCCAGAAGTGCTGCCATCGTCGTCATCATGATCGGACGAAAGCGCAGAAGACAGGCCTGATAGATCGCCTCGTCCGGCGCGAGATGCTGGCTGCGCTCGGCGTCGAGCGCGAAATCAATCATCATGATGGCGTTCTTCTTGACGATGCCGATCAGCAGGATGACGCCGATCAGCGCGATGATGCTGAACTCGGTGTTGAGCGCCATCAGTGCCAGCACCGCGCCGAGCCCCGCCGAGGGCAGCGTCGAGAGAATGGTGATGGGATGGATGTAGCTCTCGTAGAGGACGCCGAGCACGATATAGATGGCGAGCAGCGCCGCCAACACCAGGATCGGTTCGTTGGCGAGCGACTGCTCGTAGACGCGCGCCGTGCCCTGGAAGCTGCCATGGATGGTGGCCGGCACCTCGAGCTCGTTCATCACCCGGTTGACCGCCGCGGTGGCGTCGCTCAGCGATTTGCCCGGCGCCAGGTTGAACGAGATCGTCGAGGCGACGAAGGGCCCCTGGTGGTTGACCGCGATCGGCGTCTTGCCCGGCGCGTAATGGGTGAAGGCGGCGAGCGGCACCATGGTCTCGGCGCTGGTGGTGACGGCGGCGCCGGTTGAGGCGCCGAGATTGCCGTGGCCGGTGGTCCCGATCTGGTTGGCGAGGAGATTGCGCGCGACGTTGGCGGCGATCTGCGCCGCGGTGGCGTTCAGGCTGCTCGCGGCCGTATTCTTCGCCGCCGCCACCGTGCCGACCACCGCCTGGGTCGCTTGCGTGCCCGCGACGGCGCCGCCCGCCGTGCTGACATAGATCTCCTTCAGCGTCTCCGGGCTCTGCCAGTATTGCGGCGCCACCTCCATGACCACATGGTACTGATTGAGCGCGGCGTAGATCGTCGATACCTGGCGCTGGCCGAAGGCGTCGTAGAGCGTGTTGTCGATGGCGGCGGTGGTGAGGCCGAGTCGCGCCGCCGTGTCGCGGTCGATGACCAGGTCGCTCTCGAGCCCATTCTGCTGCTGGTCCGAATTGACCTCGGTGAGGTCCGGCTCGCGCTGCAACGCGTCGGCAATCTTCGGCACCCACCGGTAAAGCTCGGCGAGATCATCGCCCTGCAGCGTGTATTGATAAAGCGCGTTGCTTGCCCTGGCGCCGACGCGGATGTCCTGCGACGCCTGCAGGAAGAGCGTGGCGCCGGCCACATGCGACATCTCGCGGCGCAGCCGGGCGATCACGAGGTCGGCCGAGAGCCCGCGCTCGGAGAGCGGCTTCAGCGTGATGAAGACGAAGCCGGAATTGGTCAGCCGCCCGCCGGTGAAGCCGACCACGGTCTCGACGGCGGGATCGTGCTGGATGATCGAGATGAATTGCTGCAGCTTCTGCCGCATGAGCTGGAAGGAGATGCTCTGGTCGCCCTGGATGCCGCCGATCAGCCGCCCGGTGTCCTGCTGCGGGAAGAAGCCTTTCGGCACCACATAGAAGAGATAGACGTTGAGCGCGAGCACGCCGAGCAGGGTCAGCATCATCAGCCGCGCATGCCTGAGCGACCAGCGCAGCGAGCGGTCGTACCAGGAGAGCACGGTGTCGAAAATGCGCTCGCCCCACTGGTAGAGACGGCCCCGCTCGGCCTCCGGCCGGTGCCTGACGATATAGGCGCACATCATCGGCGTCGTGGTCAGCGAGATTACCAGGGAGACCGCAATGGCGATCGACAGCGTCATGGCGAACTCGCGGAAGTAGCGCCCGACGATTCCGCCCATCAGCAGGATCGGAATGAACACCGCCACCAGCGACGCGCTCATCGACAGCACGGTGAAGCCGACCTCGCGCGCGCCGAGCAGCGCCGCCTGGAAGCGCGGCATGCCGGCTTCGATATGGCGCGTGATGTTCTCGAGCACAACGATGGCGTCGTCGACGACGAAGCCGGTGGCGACCGTGAGCGCCATCAGCGACAGATTGTCCAGGCTGTAGCCCAGCAGGTACATGATGCCGAGCGTGCCGAGCAGCGAGGTCGGCACTGCGACGCTCGGGATGATCGCCGAGCGGCTGTTGCGCAGGAAGACGAAGACCACGCCGATGACCAGCAGGGTCGCGATGAAGAGCGTGCGCTCGATGTCGTGCAGCGAGGCGCGGATGGTCGTCGTGCGGTCCGACACCGGCGTGATGTCGATGTCGCTCGGGATCGACGCCTTGAGCTGCGGCAGCAGCGTATAGACCCGGTCCACGGTGTCGATGATATTGGCGCCGGGCTGGCGGTAGAGCACCAACAGCACCGCGGGCTTGCCGCTGGAGATGCCGCCGTTGCGGAGGTCCTCGACGGAATCGACGACGTCGGCGACGTCGGCGAGGCGCACCGGCGCGCCGTTGCGATAGGCGATCACCAGCGAACGGTACTGATCGGCGGTGCTCGCCTGGTCGTTGGTGTAGATCTGCCAGCGCTGCCTGTCGTCCTCGATTATGCCCTTGGGGCTGTGCGCATTGGCGGCGTTGAGACCGGCGCGCACGTCCTCAAGGCCGATGCCATAGTGGAACAGCGCGTGCGGGTTGAGCTCGGCGCGCACTGCCGGCAGCGAGCTGCCGCCGATGGTCACCTGGCCGATGCCCGAGATCTGCGACAGCTTCTGCTGCAGCACGGTCGCGGCGGAATCGTAGAGTTGGCCGGGACTCAGCGTGTCGGAGGTGAGCGCCAGGATCAGCACCGGCGAGTCGGCCGGGTTCACCTTCTTGTAGGTGGGGTTGCTCCTGAGGCTCACCGGCAGATCGACGCGCGCCGCGTTGATCGCCGCCTGCACGTCGCGCGCGGCGCCGTCGATGTCGCGGTCGAGGCCGAACTGCAGCGTGATCTGCGCCTGGCCGACCGAGCTCGTGGAGGTCATTTCGGTGACGTCGGCGATCTCGCCGAGATGGCGCTCCAGCGGCGTCGCCACGCTGGTCGCCACCGTCTCGGGGCTGGCGCCGGGCAGGGTCGCGGAGACAGAGATCGTCGGGAAGTCGACTTGCGGCAGCGGCGAGACCGGCAGCAGCAGGAACGCGGCGCCGCCGGCAAGCGCCAGCCCGAGCGTGAGCAGCGTGGTCGCGACCGGCCGGCGGATGAAGGCTTCGGACGGATTCATTCGGCCGGGCTCTCCGCCGCCGCAGGACCGCGGAAGCGCCGCGCCAGGCGATCGAAGGCGAGATAGATCACCGGGGTGGTGAAGAGCGTAAGGACCTGGCTCACGATCAGGCCGCCGACGATGGTGATGCCAAGCGGATGGCGCAGTTCCGCGCCGGTGCCGGTGCCGAGCATCAGCGGCAGGGCGCCGAACAGCGCCGCGAAGGTCGTCATCATGATCGGGCGGAAGCGCAGCAGCGACGCCTGGAAAATCGCCTCGCGCGGCGATTTTCCCTGCTCGCGCTCGGCCTCGAGCGCGAAGTCGATCATCATGATGGCGTTCTTCTTGACGATGCCGATCAGCAGCACGATGCCGATAATGCCGATGACGCCGAGGTCGCTGCCGTCGAGGATCAACGCCCAGAGCGCGCCGATGCCGGCCGAAGGCAGGGTCGAAAGGATCGTCACGGGATGGATGTAGCTCTCGTAGAGCACGCCGAGTACGATGTATACGGCGACGATCGCGGCGAGGATGAGCAGCAGCTCGTTCCTGAGCGAGGCCTGGAAGGCGAGTGCCGCGCCCTCGAAGGTGGTGAAGACGCTTTGCGGCAGGCCAATCTCCTTCTCGGCGGCGCGGATCGCGTCGACCGCCTGGCCGAGCGAGGCGTCGGGCGCCAGGTTGAAGGAGATCGTCGCCGAGGGAAACTGGCCGAGGTGGTTGATCTGGAGCGGGGCCTCCTGCTGGACGAAGTGGGCGATGGCGGAAAGCCGCACCTGGCCGCTCGACGACAGCGAGGACGGCAGATAGATCGAGTCCAGCGTGTCGAGCGTGCGCTGCTGCTGCGGATCGGCCTCGAGGATGACGCGGTATTGGTTCGACTGGGTGAAGATGGTCGAGACGATGCGCTGGGCGAAGGCGTCGTAGAGCGCGTTGTCGATGGTGGCCGGGGTGATGCCGAAGCGCGCGGCCGTGTCGCGGTCTATGGCGATGTAGGTCGAAAGTCCGTGCGCTTCGACATCGCTGGCAATGTCTTCGAGCGCGGGAATCGCGGCGAGCTTGTCGGTGAGTTTCGGGACCCAGGCGGCGAGCTCGGTCGGATTGCTGTCCTCGAGCACGAACTGATACTGCGTGCGGCTGACCGTGGCGTCGATGGTGAGGTCCTGCACCGGCTGCATGTAGAGTTGGATGCCGGAGACTTGCGCCGTCTCCTGCTTCAGCCGGCGGATCACGTCGCTGGCGGTGGTGTCGCGGTCGTCGCGCGGCTTCAGGTTGATGAGGAAGCGGCCGCTGTTGAGCGTATGGTTGGTGCCGTCGACGCCGATGAAGGAGGAGAGACTGACGACGTCCGGGTCCTTCAGAATCGCGGCGGCCAGGGCCTGCTGGCGCCGCGCCATGGCGTCATAGGAGACCGACTGGTCAGCCTCGGTGATCGCCTGGATGAGGCCCGTATCCTGCACCGGGAAGAAGCCCTTCGGCACAACCACGTAGAGAAAGATGGTGAGGGCCAGCGTGCCGATGGCGACGAGCAGCACCAGCACCTGGTGGTCGAGCACCCAGCCGAGCATGCGGCCATAGCCCTCGATCGCGGCGTCGAACCATTGCTGCGAGCGGCGGAAGAACGCGCCCTCCTCCGAGGGCGGTTTCAGCAGCTTGGCGCAGAGCATCGGCACCAGCGTCAGCGACACCACCGCGGAGATCAGGATGGTGACCGCGAGCGTGACCGCGAACTCGCGGAACAGGCGTCCGACCACGTCGCCCATGAAGAGCAGCGGGATGAGCACCGCGATCAGCGACACCGTCAGCGAGATGATGGTGAAGCCGATCTGCTCCGAGCCCATCAGCGCCGCCTTGAGGCGCGAGTGCCCCTGCTCGACATAGCGCGCGATGTTCTCGATCATGACGATGGCGTCGTCGACGACAAATCCCGTGGCGATCGTCAGTGCCATCAGCGACAGATTGTTGAGACTGAAGCCCAGCAGGTACATCGCCGCGAAGGTGCCGACGATCGACAGCGGGACCGACAAGCTGGGGACGAACGTGGCCGGAACGTTGCGCAGGAAGGCGAAGATCACCATCACCACCAGCACGACGGCAAGCACCAGCTCGAACTCGACGTCATGCACCGAGGCTCGGATGGTGGCGGTGCGGTCGGTGAGCACGCTCACCGCCGCCGCCGCCGGCAGCGACTCCTTGAGGGCGGGCAGCAGCGCCTGGATGCGGTCGACCACCTGGATCACGTTGGCCCCAGGCTGGCGCTGCACGTTGAGGATCACCGCCGGCTCCAGGTTCATCCATGAGCCGATCTTGGTGTTCTCCGGACCGCTCACCACCTTCGCCACGTCCGACAGCATCACCGGCGCATTGTTCCGGTAGGCGATCACCAGCTTGCCGTAATCGTCGGCGTTCTGGATCTGGTCATTGGCGTTGATCGTGTAGGCGCGCATCGGGCCGTCGAAATTGCCCTTGGGCGTGTTGACGTTGGCGTTCGCGATCGTGGTGCGGAGATCGTCGATGTTGAGCCCGTAGCCGGCAAGCTTGCGCGTATCGGCCTGGATGCGCACCGCCGGCCGCTGCCCGGCATTGACGCTGACCAGCCCCACGCCGGGGAGCTGCGATATCTTCTGCGCCAGCCGCGTGTCCGCGAGATCCTGAAGCTGCGGGATCGGGATCGTCTTGGAGGTGACGGCCAGCGTCAGGACCGGCGCGTCGGCGGGATTGACCTTGGCGTAGATCGGCGGCGCCGGCAGGTCAGAGGGCAGCAGGTTGCCGGCCGCGTTGATCGCCGCCTGGACCTCCTGCTCGGCGACGTCGAGCGCGAGGTCGAGGCTGAACTGCAGCGTGATCACCGACGCGCCGGCCGAGCTCTGCGACGACATCTGGTTCAACCCCGGCATCTGGCCGAGCTGGACCTCGAGTGGAGCCGTCACCGACGAGGTCATCACGTCGGGGCTGGCGCCGGGATAGAAGGTCTGTACCTGGATGGTGGGGTAGTCGACCTGCGGCAGCGCCGAGAGCGGCAGGAACTCGAACCCGACGATGCCGACCAGCATAATCGCCACCATCAGCAGCGACGTGGCGACCGGACGCAGGATGAAGACGCGCGAGGGGCTCATCCGGCGCCCGTCTCCCGCGCCGCAGCCGGCGCGAGGCTCATTGCGCGCTCCGGTGGTGCTGCTGTTGCCGCGCGGGCTGCGCTGGGGCGCCCTCGCCGCCTGGCGCGGCGGGCAGGGTCACCTTGGCGCCGTCGCGCAGCTTGTCGGCTCCGTCTATTACCACCTTGTCGCCCGGCTGGAGCCCGTTCTTCACCGCGACGCGCTCGCCGTCGGTCGGTCCCAGCGCTACCGTCTGCACCGCCACCGTGTCGTCCTGCTTGACGACGTAGACGTAGGTGCCGGGCGCGCCGCGCTGGATCGCGGCGGTAGGAATGATGGTGGCGTCCTTGTCGGTGTCGAGCAGCAGCTGCACGTTGACGAACTGGCTGGGGAACAGCATTTCGTCGTTGTTGTCGAAGAGCGCGCGCAGCTTGACCATGCCGGTGGTCGGGTCGATCTCGTTGTCGAGCGTGACCACCTTTCCCGTGGCGATCTTGGTGCTGCCGCTGCGGTCAAAGGCGGTGACCTCTAGGCTGGCGCCGGCGGCGATGCGCTTCTGGAGCGGCGGAAGGGAGTCCTCCGGCAAGGTGAAGATCACCGACATCGGCTTCAGCTGCGTAACCACGACGATGCCGCTGCTGCTGCTGGTCTGGACGTAATTGCCGGGATCGATCAGCCGCAGGCCGACGCGGCCGTCGACCGGCGAGACGATGTGGCAATAGACGAGGTTGAGCTTGGCGGTCTCGATCTGGGCTTCGTCCAACTTGACTGTGCCTTCGTATTGGCCGACGAGGTAGAGCTGGTCGTCCGCCTGTTGTTGCGCGATCGAGTTCTGCGCCGCGAGCTTCTGGTAGCGGGCGAGATCGATCTGCGCGCCCTTCAGCTGCGCTTGGTCCCGGGCCAGCTCGGCCTGCGCCTGGTCGAGCGCCGCCTGGTAGGGCCGCGGGTCGATCTGCGCGAGGAAATCGCCCTTTTTCACTTCCGTTCCTTCCGGGACGACCTCCATCAGCTGACCGTCGATCTGGGTCATCACCGTGACCGTAGCGAGCGGCGTCACCGTGCCGAGCCCGCTGAGCGTCACCGGCATGTCGCCCTTGACGGCGGTGGCGGCGACGACCGGCATCGACCCGGTCAGCGTGTAGCGGCCGGGGCGGGGCGCCTGCGGATGCGGGCGGAAGATGATCCAGGCGATGGCGGCGAGCAGCAGCACCCCCAGCAGCGGCCAGATCAGCCGGCCCCAGCGCGAGCGGCGCGTCACCGCCGGCGGCGCCGGGCGGCTCGGCGGCGCCTTCAGCTCGCTCGGCCGATCATCCATTGGCGTCTCGATCCCGGCGCCGTTCCATCTTTGCTTCCTTCGCTCCTTGTCCGGGCTTGGCCCCGCAACCCGCAGCGTCAGTGCTGCGCGCCGGGAACACCCCCTGCTCCGCCCGTTCTCCCTGACCGGCCGCGCCGCGGCAGCGCGACATCCCCTTGGACGAATTGCGGCTGCGCGCGCGGGCGGGCGAGCGCCACCAGAGTGCCACTGTGCCTCTATTTAGGCCATATGCCTCCCGCACATCCCCCGCGCGCCTCGTTCCCGGCGCTTCGCCGGGAAGACGAGGCTCAGGCGGTGGGGTCGGGCTGCCCGTCGAGCGGGCCGGCTTCGTGGGAATCGCGATAGACGAGGCCGGCCATCAGCATGTCGATGGTGCGGCCGTCCTTGGCCAGCGGCAGCCACACCGCCTCGTAGCCGAAACGGCGCCGGCCGAGGACGCGCTCGTTGATCACCGCCAGCGGCTGGCGCACCGTCACCAGCGCGTGGCAGCGTTCGATCAGCACCCGGCGGTTTGCCGCGTTGGGGAGCTCGTCGATCATCTTGCCGGTCATATCGTAGCCGGCGCGTTCGGCGAGCACGCTGCCGTGCAGGCGGAAGCGGAAGCGCAGAGGCTCGGCGAGCACGTCGAGCAGCAGGACATGGCCGAGCGCATAGCGGAAATCGAGCGGGTCGAGGTCGCGCCGTGCCGGGAACTCGCGTCCCTGCCGCCGCTCGTCCCAATAGGCGTAGAGGCGGCGCAAGCACGGTGTCTCGATCTTGTCGAGGAGCGCGGCCATCAGAGAGGGCACCCGAGCCGTGGGCGAGGATGGCCGAGAGTCTCGGCGTAATGGGTGAAGACACGATGAAAATGCCGGATGAGAAAGCGTGGCGTTTTCGGCAAATTGGGGGGGTTTTTCGCCCGCGGGCGCCCGCGCTAAACCGGGCTCGAGGGTGGAAACTTCGGCGCGCGCTTATCGCGCAGCGAGGTCATGCCCTCCTGGACCTCGGGCCCGGTGAACCCCAGGAACTCGAGCGCAAGCGAGGCATCGAAGCTCGGCCCTGCCAGCCGCAGCCAGTTGTTGAGCGCGTATTTGGTCCAGCGCACCGCCGCAGGCGCGCCGGCGGCGAGCCGCACGGCGATGGCGAGCGCGGTCTCGTAGGCCTTGCCATCCTCGCAGGTCTTGGAGACGAGCCCGATGCGCTCGGCCTCCTCGCCGGACAGCGGTTCGCACAACAGAAGATAGTATTTTGCCTTGGCCATCCCGCAGAGCAGCGGCCAGACGATCGCCGCGTGGTCGCCGGCGGCGACGCCAAGGCGCGTGTGGCCGTCGATGATGCGCGCGCTCCTAGCCGCGACCGAGACGTCCGCAAGCAGTCCCGCTACCAGTCCCGCGCCCACGGCCGGCCCTTCCATCGCCGAGACCACCGGCTTGTTGCAATTGACGAGGTTGTAGACGAGGTCGCGCGCCTCCTTCCAGACGCGGGCGCGGGTGGTGAAATCCCGAGTGATGCTCTCGACCAGCGCGAGGTCGCCACCGGCCGAGAAGGCGCCACCCGCCCCGCGCAGCAATACGGCGTTGAATTCGGGATCGGCGTCGACATCGCGCCAGATCTCGGCCAGCTCGGCATGCATCGCCGCGTCGGTGGCGTTGAGCTTGCCGGGAGTGTCGAGGATGACCTCGAGCACGCGCTCGGCCGGGCGGGCGAATTTGAGCCGCTGATAGCGGGCATAGCGATCGGTCATGTCTGCTCCTGTTGGCCGCGACGGGCGATGAGCGGACGCTAGCGCCAGAACTCGGCCGTCGCCAGCCGGGCGCCGTCGGCCATAGCGGCGAGCTTCGCCCACACCACCGCCGGATCGACCGCCGCCTGGCCGACCCAGGTGCCATAGCCGCAGTCGCTGCCGGCGATGACGTTCTCGCGCCCGACCAGCCGCGCATAGCGGCCGATGCGCTGGGCGACGAGTTCGGGGTGCTCGATGAAATTCGTCTTGGACTCGATCACGCCCGGGATGAGCACCTTGCCCTCGGGCA
>JASHRZ010000393.1 GCA_030037055.1 Alphaproteobacteria bacterium | reverse complement strand
CGCTCTCGATGAAGGCGGAAAGCTCCATGTTGGAGAGCTGCAGCAGCTTGATCGCCTGCTGCAGCTGTGGCGTCATGACGAGCGCCTGTGTCTGGCGAAGATCGAGCCTCTGGGAAAGCGCCATGATGAGAGGCTTATAGCCCGAAGCGGGTCATGACTGCAAATATCGGGCCAAGTCCTTGACGGACGGTTAAGTGCTTGTGGGAAAACCACTTCGGCGCGCGCGCCGGTCCTGCGCGCAACCGCCGCAGGCGGCGGACATGCCAGGAATTCAAGGGTTTTTAACCAGAGCGGGTTATCCCTAGGGAAGCAGCGGAGCGCGCCCATGCGCCGCCGCCGCCAAGCGGGAGACGCACGGTTCCATGGACAGCGGCGCGGTGGCGAAAGGAGACAAGCGGGCGACGCCGATCGGTGTCGCCAGGCTGTCGAAGATGATGTTCGACGGCCAGGACCTGATGCCGCTCCGGCGCGAGCTGGTCGACAAATACGTCTATCGGCGCGAGGACGCCGCGGCGCTGATGGACCTCGCCACGGTCGAGCAGCTCTTCGGCAATCGTGACGACGGCCTTGCGCGCCAGGCGGAGGCGCTGGCGATCGAGCGCGTCTACCGTTCGCCCTGCGCCGCCGCCGTGCTGGGCCTCAGGCTCCTCGCCTTCGCCGCGCCCGGCGATCTCGGCACCAACACACCGCTCGAATTCCTGCTCGAGGGCTCCGACGTGGCACTCGACACGCTCTACGTCCTTCCCGGCCTTCCGCTGCCTGAGCCTCTGCCCGAGCACGACATCGCCATCGTCGCCGTCGGCGAATCCGACGACAACGCGCCGATCCTCGCCGAGATCGAGCGGCTGGCCGCCCACTGGCCGCGTCCGGTGCTCAACCGGCCCGAGCGCGTGCTGCAGCTCTCGCGCGAGCGGCTATTCGCGCTGCTCGACGGCGCCCCCGGCCTTGCGATGCCAATGACGCTGCGGGCCGACCGCATCAGCTTGCAGCGCCTTGCGGCGGGGGCGGTGGCAGTCGGCGATCTCCTGCCCGACGGCGCCTTTCCGCTGGTCGCCCGCCCGGTCGGCTCGCATGCCGGCCATGGGCTCAAGAAGCTCGACGATGCCGCCGCGCTGGCGGCATATCTCGCCGAGCGCGGCGAGGCAGAATTCTACCTCTCGCGCTTCATCGACTACAGCAGCGCCGACGGACTTTTCCGCAAGTTCCGCATCGTCTTCATCGATGGCGTCGCCTATGCCTGCCATCTGGCAATCGCCGAGCAATGGATGATCTACTACCTCAACGCCAACATGCGGGCGAGCGCGGAGAAACGCGCGGAGGAGGCGGCGTTCATGGCCGGCTTCGACACGGGCTTCGCCCGCCGCCACGCCGAGGCGCTCGCCGCCATCGCCGGCCGCGTCGGACTCGACTATTTCGGCATCGACTGCGCCGAGACCCGGGACGGGCGGCTGCTCGTCTTCGAGGCGGACATCGCCATGATCGTCCACGCCATGGATAATCCCGAAATCTTCCCGTACAAGGGCCCGCAGATGCGCAAGGTGTTTGACGCTTTTTGCGCGCTGCTGCGCCGCAGGGCCGCGCGCGCATGAGGGGCAGGCCGGCCCCCGGCGCAGACAGCCTCGATCCCGTCGACTGGGAGGCGCTAAAGCGCGTTTTCCACGACGCGGTCGAACAGGCGGTCGACCATCTCCGCGACATCCGCGAGGCGCCGGTCTGGCGCCCCACCCCCGATGTGGTGAAGGCGCGGCTGGAAGCGCCGCTGCCGCAGGCGCCCGAGGCGCTCGAGGCGCTGCTGGCGCGCTTTGCCGAGGACATGCTGCCCTACGGCACCGGCAACCTCCATCCGCGCTTCTTCGGCTGGGTGCATGGCGGCGGCAACCCCGCCGGCGCGCTCGGCGAAATGCTGGCGGGGCTGATGAACTCCAATGTCGGCGGCCGCGACCATGTCGCGGTCTATGTCGAGCGCCAGATCCTCCGATGGTGCAAGGAGATCTTCGGTTTTCCCGCCGGCGCGAGCGGGCTGCTCACCAGCGGCACCTCGATGGGCACGGTGATCGCGCTAGCGGTCGCGCGCAACGCGCGCGCCGAGATCGATGTGCGCCGCCACGGCCTCGCCGCCGGCCCGCGCCCGATGCGCGGCTACACCTCGAGCGAGGCGCATGGCGCCGTCGCCAAGGCGTTCGAGCTCCTGGGCTTCGGCCGGGAGGCGCTGCGCCAGGTGCCGGTCGACGCGGACTTCCGCCTGTCGCTGCCGCTGCTCGCCGAGATGGTCGCCGCCGATCGCGCGCGCGGCTGTCTGCCGGCGGTGGTCGTGGCCTCGGCCGGCACCGTGAACACCGGCGCCATCGACGATCTCGCCGCGCTCGCCGCGATCTGCCGCGCCGAGGGGCTGTGGCTGCATGTCGACGCCGCCTTCGGCGGGCTCGCGGTGCTGACGCCGGAATTCGCAGCGCCGCTCGCCGCCATCGCCGAAGCCGATTCCGTCGCCTTCGATTTTCACAAATGGCTGCACGTTCCCTACGACGCCGGCTGCGTGCTGGTGAAGGACGAG
>JASHRZ010000392.1 GCA_030037055.1 Alphaproteobacteria bacterium | reverse complement strand
CAGCGGCGGGATGGCGGCGGTGACCGGTCTCGGCGGCGGCGACGGCGGCGGGATGGGGACCTGCACCTCGCTTAACGCGACGGTTGCCGGCTTTGGCGGCGGCGCGCCGGCGAGCCAGCCCGAGGCGAGGAGAGCGAAGCCGCCGGCGATCGCCAGAAGCAGCAGCGCGGCGGCGACGCGTGCCGCGCTCACGCGGCGCCGAGCGAACTCGAGCTCGCCGGGCGCGCGGGCGGGCACGGCGGCGCGGCGGTCAATTGCCGGCCTTGGTGCTGTTGAAAAGCGCGACGCCGCGCAGCATGTCGAGGGCGCGGGCGAGCTGGTAATCCTCCGCCGTGCCAAGGACGCTGGTGTCGACGGCGGAAGGTTCCTTGGGCTCGCCCGGCTGCGGGCCCGGCGGTAGGTTGGGCGCGTTGTCGTTGTTGCTCCGCGGCTTCGCCTGCGTCGTGTCGGTGTTCTTGAGCGCGCCGCGCAGATCGGCCTCGTGCCGTCCCTCCGTCGCGGCGAGCTTCTCGATCTTCGCCGGCTCGACCGTGATGTCGGGCTCGATGCCCTTGGCCTGGATGGAGCGGCCCGAAGGAGTGTAGTAGCGCGCGGTGGTAAGCCGCATCGCGCCGTGGCCCGGCAGCTGGATGATGGTCTGCACCGAGCCCTTCCCGAAGGAGCGCGTGCCGAGCAGCACCGCGCGGTGCTGATCCTGCAGCGCGCCGGCGACGATCTCGGAGGCCGAGGCCGAGCCGCCGTTGATCAGCACCACCATCGGCAGCCCGCCGGTGATGTCGCCGGGCTTGGCGTTGTAGCGCGCCGCATCCTCGGCATGCCGGCCGCGCGTCGAGACGATCTCGCCCTTGTCGAGGAAGTCGTCGGAGACGGCGATCGCCTGATCGAGCAGGCCGCCGGGATTGTTGCGCAGATCGAGCACGATGCCCTGCAGCTTGTCGCCGGCCTGGCTCTTCAGCGCCTTCATCGCCGCCTGCAGCCCGCTGTCGGCCTGCTCGTTGAAGCTGGTGATGCGGATATAGCCGATGTCGTTGCCCTCGAGATGGGACTTCACCGACTGGATCTTGATGACCGCGCGGGTCAGCTTCACGTCGAAGGGATCCTTGCCCTCGCGGTGGATGGTGAGCTTGATCTCGCTGTTGACGGGGCCGCGCATGCGCTCGACCGCGTCGTTGAGCGACAGGCCCAGCACCGGCTCGCCGTCGATCTGGGTGATGAGGTCGCCCGGCTTAAGCCCCGCTTTGGCCGCCGGCGTATCGTCGATCGGCGAGACCACCTTGACGAGGCCGTTCTCCATGGTGACCTCAATGCCGAGGCCACCGAACTCGCCGCGCACTTGAACCTGCATGTCGCGGAAGCTCTTGGCGTTCATGTAGCTCGAATGCGGGTCGAGCGAACTCAGCATGCCGTTGATCGCGGCCTCGATGAGCTGCTCGTCCGTGACCTCTTCGACATAGTCGGCACGGACGCGCTCGAACACCTCGCCGAAGAGATCGAGCTGGCGGTAGGTGTCGGCGTTGGATTGCGGCGACTGCTGCTGCTGCTTTTGTTGCTGCTGCTGCGCCGCCGCCGGCACAACCAGCCAGATGAGAGTGGCGGCGCAAGCCGCGCTGAGACCGAGACGCTTCATCCACTTACCTTTTCATCGTGAGTTGCCAACCACGGTAGCGGGTTGATCGGCTGGCCGTCATGGCGCAGCTCGAGATAGAGGTGCGGCTTCTGATCGCCGCTCGGCATGGTGCCGACCGGCTCGCCGGCCACCACCCACTGCCCGACGGCGCCCTCGACCCGATCGAGCCCCGCCAGCAATGAATGATAGCCGTCGCTGTGTTCGATGATCAATATTTGCCCATAGCCCCTGAACGGGCCTGCAAACAATACCCTGCCGTCATAGGGCGCGACCACCTGGGCGCCGTCGCGAGTCTCGAAGGTGAGCCCCTTGGACGCCACCCCAAGCTCGTCGTTCTCGCCGAAGCGGCGCATCAGCCGCCCGCTGGCGGGAATGAGCAGCGCGCCTCGCGCCTTGGCAAAGGGGCGCAGCGTGGCGGGCTTGGCGGGGTCGGGGATGAGCGGCGGCGGCGCGGTGACGACAACGCTCTCGCCGTGCCCTTCCGGCCGCTTCTGCTGCAGCGCCATCGCCCGCTCGGCCTCGCGCCGCTCGGCCTCGGCCTGCCGCTGCTGCTCTTCGCGCCGCCGCCGGGTTTCGGCATCACGCGCCTTGCGCTCGGCATCAAGCCGCTCGATGAGCTGCTTGAGATCGCTCACCTCTGCGGCGAGCTGAAGCTGGCGCTGGCCGCTCTCCTCGGCGCCGTGCTGCGCCTCCTCCTGCAGCACCGCCTTGCGCGCGATGAGCGTGGCGAGCTGCGCCTGCTCCTGGTCGAGGCCCACGCGCTCGGCGCGATGGCGCGTCTCGGCCTCGGCGATCTGCCGGCGCAGCTGCGCCAGCGCAGCGATCTCCCGGTTCAGCCGGCGCGCCTCCGCCTCGAGCGGCGGCACGGCCGCGCCCATCAGCAGGGCCGAGCGCATCGCATCGAGCGGATCGCCGGGCGCCAGCGCCAGGCCCTCGGGCGGGTTGCGCGCCAGCCGCTCCAGCGCCATCAGAAGCTGCTGCTGCTCGGCGCGATGGCGCTTCAGCTCGTCGGCTTTGCCCGCCTCCTCGGCGCCGAGCGCGGCGAGTTGATCCTCGAGCGCGGAAAGCGCGGCTTCGTGCTCCTGGGCGGCCTGGGCGGCGGCGACGCTGTCGGCGCGCAGCGCCTCGATCTCGCGGGCCAGCGCTTCGGCCTGGCGCGCATATTCCGCCTGCCGCTCGCGGCTCTCCTCGAGCTGCTGCTGCGCCGATTTGAGCTGCTGCTGCGGGCTCTCGGCGGCGCGCGCGCCGAGGCAGAGCAGCAGCCCCGCCAGCAGCAGCGACAGCGGCGCCAGCGCCGCGCCGGATCGCGCCGTCTCGAGCCGGTTTGTCTTCTGTCCCGATGCGGGGTGAGTGGAAAAATGTCCGACGACCACGCCCATCGGCCTCAGGGCTTCATGCCGAGGCGCGCTCGGCGGCGCGGCGCAGCAGCGAGGTGCCGGTCATCGCCTGAGGCTGGCGCAGCCCAAGCAGCTGCAGGAGGGTCGGCGCGACATCGGCAAGCCTGCCGTCGCCGAGGCCGGTGACGCCGGCGGGCGGATTGACCAGCAGCAGCGGCACGGGGTTGAGGGTGTGCGCGGTATGCGGCTCGCCGGTAACCGGGTCGCGCATCATTTCGGCATTGCCGTGATCGGCGGTGATAAGCAGCGTGCCGCCGGCGCGCGTCACCGCCTCGGCGAGTCGTCCGAGGCAGCGATCGACGGCCTCCACCGCCGCTACTGCCGCGGCCATGTTGCCGGTATGTCCGACCATGTCGGGGTTGGCGTAGTTGACAATGACGACGTCGAAGCGGCCTTGGTCGATCGCCGCGACCAGCTTCTCCGTCACCGCCGGCGCCGACATCTCCGGCTGGAGATCGTAAGTCGCAACCTTGGGCGAGGGGACCAGGATACGGCTCTCGCCGGGCAGCTCCGCCTCGCGCCCGCCATCGAAGAAGAAGGTGACATGCGCATATTTCTCGGTCTCGGCGATGCGCAGCTGCGTCAGGCCGGCGCGCGACACCACCTCGCCGAAGGTGTCGTGCAGCTCCTCGGGCGGGAACAGCGTCTTGAGGAAGCGGTTGAGCGCGGTCGAGTACTCGGTCATGCCGAGCGCAGCGGTGAAGGCGACGACGCACTCCCGCCGGAAGCCGGCGAAATCGGGGTTGAGCAGCGCTTCCAGGATCTGGCGCACGCGATCGGCGCGGAAATTGGCCGAGACAAGCCCGTCGCCGTGGCGCATGCCGGCGTAGCCGCCGACCGCCGTCGGCAGCACGAACTCGTCGCTCTTGCCGCCGGCATAGGCTTGGCGCAGCGCGGAGGGCGCATCGGCGGCGTGCTCGCCCTCGGCGGTGGCGAGCGCGCGATAGGCCTTCTCCGTCCGGTCCCAGCGCCGGTCGCGGTCCATGGCGTAGTAGCGCCCGCCGATTGTGGCGATGGCGACGCCCTTGAGCGCGGCGGTGTCGGCGGCGAATTGGGCAAGGTACTCGGCCGCCGACTTGGGTGGGGTATCGCGGCCGTCGAGGAAAGCATGAACCTTCACCGGGATTCCTGCCGCGTCGAGCAGGCGCGCCAGCACCGTCAGGTGACGCTGATGCGAATGGACGCCGCCCGGCGACAGCAGCCCGAGCAGATGCGCCGCGCCGCCGCTGGCCTTGAGCGCGGCTATGAACCCGACCAGCTCCGTATTGCGGGCGAGGCTGCCATCGGCGATCGCCTGGTCGATGCGCGGCAGGTCCTGCAGCACGACCCGGCCGGCGCCGAGATTGGTATGGCCGACCTCGGAATTGCCCATCTGTCCTGCGGGCAGGCCGACATAAAGCTCGCTCGCCTGCAACCGGGCGTGCGGCGCGGTCTCGAGGAAGCGGTGCCAATGGGGCGTCTTGGCGGCGCGGATGGCGTTGCCGGCGCCTTCGCCGCGGCAGCCCCAGCCGTCAAGGACGCAGAGCACCACCGGGCGCGGGCGGGACGGTCTTTGCATGGTCATGCCTTATAGAGGAACTGCCGGGATCGGGGTAGTGCTCCACTCTGCTTAGCGTCAGGGTTAGCCCGGTGTTAAGCCCGGCGCGGCGGGGAGCCGGTGAAGCAGGAGCCGCTTCCGGGCTGGCTCTCCACGGTGATGTCGCCGCCCATCAGCCGGCAGAGCTTCTGCCTCAAGGCGAGGCCGAGGCTGGTGCCGCCCTGGCGGTTCGCGCTCGCACCCTCGATCTGGCTGAAGTTCTGGAACAGCTTCAGCAGGTTCTCGCGGCTGATGCCGATGCCGGTGTCGCGCACCGTGATACTGATCCAGTCGCCGCCCGAAGCGCGCTCGCGCATCGAAGCCAGGCTGATGCGGCCCTGCCTCGTGAATTTGGCGGCGTTGCTGGGCAGGTTCAACACCACCTGGCGCAGCTTGGTCTGGTCGCGGATGACGGTGCCGAGCTCGGCGCCGCGCTCGACGAAGAGCTCGTTGCATCACCAGCAGCCAGCCGGTGGCGAGGACGTCGTCGATGAGGCCGCCGAGATCGAAGGGCTGGAGGGCGAGCTCCATCTTGCCGGCCTCGATCTTGGAGAGATCGAGCACGTCGGTGACCAGCGACAGCAGGTGCTTGCCGGCGCTGTTGATGCGCCGGAGATCGGCGATCTGCTGCTCCTCGCGGCCCTCGGCCTCGGCGTCCTCGAGCAGCATCTC
>JASHRZ010000391.1 GCA_030037055.1 Alphaproteobacteria bacterium | reverse complement strand
TATGGCGATCCGCTCGACCGCCGCTTCCATGCCGAGCCGGTCGCGTGCGCGCAATGCGGACCGCAGCTCGAATTCCGCGCGCCTCGTCGCTTCGATCTTCACGGTGAGGCCGCGCTCGCCGCCTGTGTCGCAGCGCTTCGATCCGGGCAGATCGTGGCCGTGAAAGGCATCGGCGGCTACCATTTGGTCTGCGATGCCGCCAATTCCGCGGCCGTCGCGTCGCTTCGGGCGCGCAAGCAGCGGCCGCACAAGCCGCTTGCGGTCATGTTTCCGCTGGAGCCGGGCCTCGCCGCGGTGCGTCGCGCCGTCGCGCCGGAAGCGGCGCATGAAGCCATGCTGCTGGACCCGATAAGGCCAGTGGTCCTGATCCCGAAGAACCCGGCTTCGGACCTGGCAGCCGAGATCGCCGCCGGTTGCTGCGAGATCGGCGTGATGCTTCCCTACAGCCCCTTGCACCATCTCCTCCTCGCCGATTTCGGCCGGCCGTTCGTCGCCACCTCCGGAAACATCAGCGGCGAGCCCGTTCTGACCGACAATCTCATGGCGGAAAAGCGGCTTGCACCCGTCGCCGACGCCTTTCTCCACCACAACCGCCCGATCGTCCGACCGGCAGACGATCCGGTCTACCGCGTCGTCGCCGGCAAGCCGCGTCCCATCCGCCTCGGCCGCGGCAACGCGCCCTTCGAGGTCGAGCTGCCGTTTCGCGTTGAGCGTCCGCTCCTGGCATTGGGCGGACATCTCAAGAACACCGTGGCGCTGGCTTGGGGAAAGCGGGCAGCGGTATCGCCGCATCTCGGCGACATGGACTCGCCGCGCAGCGTCGCGCTTCTTCAGCAGGTTGCCGGCGATCTACAGGCCCTCTACGGCGCGAAAGCCGCGATCGTCGTCTGCGATGCCCATTCCGGCTATGCCACCACGCGCCTGGCGAGGAATTGGGGGCTGCCGGTCGTACGCGTCTTCCATCATCATGCGCACGCTTCGGCGCTTGCCGGCGAATTCCAGCAAACAGGCGACTGGCTGGTCTTCACCTGGGACGGCGCCGGTTACGGCGAAGATGGGACGATCTGGGGCGGAGAGGCGTTGCTGGGCCAGCCGGGGCGATGGCGTCGCGTCGCGAGCTGGCGGCGCTTTGCGCTTTTGGGCGGCGACCGCGCGGCGCGCGAGCCCCCGCGCATCGCGCACGCGCTCTGCTGGGAAGGCGGGACGCGCTGGCCGGCGGGCGTCGGCGACACCTCGCTCCTGCGCCTGGCCTGGGAGCGCGGCCTCAATTGTCCGCATACCTCCTCCGTCGGACGGCTGTTCGATGCGGCGGCAGCTTTTCTCGGCCTCTGCATGCGCGCGAGCTTCGAGGGACAAGCGCCGATGTATCTCGAGGCGGCGTGCGAGGGCGAGTGCCGGCCCATCGCCCTGCCGCTTCACAAGCGCGACGGGCTTTGGGTCAGCGATTGGGAACCGCTCTTGGCGCCGCTTCAGGATCGGCAGCGAAGCGTGGCTTCCCGCGCAGGCCTTTTCCACGCCTCGCTGGCACGCGCGCTCCTCGCGCAGGCTTCGATGCTGCGTGCCGAGCACGGCATCTCACGGATCGGGCTTTCCGGCGGCGTGTTCCAGAACCGGGTGCTGTGCGAGATGGTCGTGCGCCAGGCGGAACAGGAGAATTTCCAGGTGTTCATTCCCGAACGTCTGCCCTGCAACGATGCCGGCATCAGCTTCGGGCAGCTGATCGAAGCGAGCGCGCCGAGATGAGCGGCGACCGCTACATCACGCTCGCGCACGGCAATGGCGGACGGTTCATGCGCGCGCTGATCGAGAACGTCTTCGCGCGCCATCTTGCCAATCCGCAACTCGACATTCGCGTGGATGCCGCGCATCTTCCGCTTCCGCCCGGTGACATTATGATCACCACCGACGGATTCACCGTGCAGCCGCTCGAATTCCCCGGCGGCGATATCGGCTCTCTGGCCGTGCATGGGACGGTGAACGATCTCGCCGTGGCCGGCGCGACCCCGGTCTATCTCACCCTGAATGCTTTCATCGAAGAAGGGCTCGAATTCGTCCAGCTCGATCGCCTGATGCGCAGCATGGCGCGCGCGGCAAACGAGTGCCGCATCCGCGTCGCCGCCGGCGACGTCAAGGTTTTGCGCCGCGGCGAGGGCGGCGGGCTCTATCTCGCGACGACGGGGGTCGGCGTCCGGCGGCCGGGCTTGCGGCTTGGGCTCGACCGCATCTGCGAGGGCGACACGATTCTCGTCAGCGGCAGCGTCGGCGATCACGGGGCGGCGGTGCTGCTCGCGCGCGAGGAATTCGGCTTGAAAGGCGATCTGGCTTCCGACGCCGCAAGCGTCCTGCCCTTGACGCAAGCCATCCTGGATTTGCCGGGCTTGCGCTTCATGCGCGATCCGACCCGTGGCGGCGTCGTCACCGTGATGCACGATATTGCGCGCAGCAGCGGCCTTACCGTGCGGCTTGACGAATCCGCCACGCCCATTCGGGAGCCCGTGCGCGGCGTCTGCGACATCCTCGGCTACGACCCGCTCTATCTCGCCTGCGAGGGACGGGTGGTGGCGGTGCTGTCATCCGAAGACGCGTCGCGTGCCTTGGCCGCCTGGCGCGCGTTGCCCGCAGGAGTCGACGCTGCGGCGATCGGCGTGATCGGGAGCGGCGAACAGCACGTGGTGCTTGAGACCAGCATCGGCGGCGAAAGGCTTCTCGAAGAGCTCGAGGACGATCCCCTGCCGCGCATCTGCTGACGGCCGGTTACGCGGCGGCGCAGACGCGCCGGCCGGCGCTCAGGTCGAATAGTCGGCGAAGGCCACCGTGCCGGCCCGCGCGCGATAATCGGTCTTGACGTTGACCAGCGCCACCATGCCGTCGTCGACCCGCTGCTGCGCCCGCTCCAGCGCCGGCCGGATCTGCTCGGCGCGCTCGACATATTCGCCATAGCAGCCGAGCGCCTCGGCCATCTTGTCGAAGCGGGTGTAGCCGAGCTGGCGGCCGGGCTTGTCGCCCTTGGGATCGGCGGTCCAACCGCCATTGAGGCTCACCACCACCAGCACCGGGATACGGTGGCGCACCGCAGTGTCGAGCTCGAGCGCGTTGATCCCGAAGGAGCCGTCGCCATGGACGACGATCACTTGCTTGTCGGGCTTGGCGAGCTTGGCGCCGAGGCCGAAGGGCAATCCCACGCCCATCGTGCCGAAGGGCCCGGAATTGAGGCGATGGCCGGGGACGAAGGTCGGCATCGACTGGCGGCCGTAATTGAGGATCTCCTGCCCGTCGACCACCAGGATGGCGTCGCGGCGCATGAAGTCCTTGACCTCCTCGCACAGCCGCAGCGGATGGATCGGCTCCTCTTCGCTCGCCTTGTTGGCACCGGCGGCCATGCGCTTTCCCGCCTCGCCGTCGGCGAGCTTGCGCCGCCACGGGCCGAAGCGGTCGGCATCGACCCGCCCCTTGCTCGCCGCCAGCAGCTGCTGCAGCACCATCTTGCAGTCGCCCACAATCGGGATGTCGACGCGGCGTGGAGCCGTGGCGATCTCGTCGGCGTCGATGTCAATGCGGGCGATCTTCGCGCCGACGGCAAATCGCGGCGGCGCCGCATGGCTGATGATGTAGTTCATGCGCGTGCCGATGACGACAATGAGATCGGCCTCGCGGAAGGCCGAGGAGCGCATGGTGAGGTAAGAATAGG
>JASHRZ010000390.1 GCA_030037055.1 Alphaproteobacteria bacterium | reverse complement strand
TTGTTCTTGCGATCCGGATGGTAGGGTTGGCGTCAGCGGCGGATTTGCGTCGGCTCAGCGTGCGTCGTACTCATCGTGTCGCCGCCACCACGGGCCACTCTCGTTGCGCCCCTTGGGCGCACGGTCGAGCCACTGAAACATACCCCAGAGACCGTCGAGTCCGCGCGCGTAGCTGGAGTAGGTATGGTAGACGACGCCATCGTCTAACACGAATGCGCTGACGCCCGGCCTCTCACGCATGAAGGTCAAGGTGTCGACCCCGCACATCGCTGCGTGCTGGGAGGCCCGGGCGGGCTGCCCGGGAATAGGAGCCAGCCGTCGATAGTTGTATTCGACGCCCTCCTTGCGCTGCTGCTCCTCGGTGAACCCGACGCTATAGTCGAAATTGAAGTCGCTGCCGTGGGAGGACGCCCAGGGAAAGCCCCATCCCATCCTCTGCTTGTACGCCTGCAGCTTGGCCAGCGGCGCCCGCGAGATCGCACACAACATCACGTCGTGGTTCGCCAAGTGGATGAGAAATCCGTTGAAGCTGTCCGCAATCGACGAGCAGGATGGGCAGCCGGCGGTGTAGTTCGGGCCGAACATGAAATGGTAAACGAGGAGCTGCGAGCGGCCGCGGAACAGGTCTGCCAGCGAGGCGCTGCCGTCATCGGTGTCGAACCGGTACTCCTTGTCGACCCGTACCCAGGGCAGCTCTTGACGCCGCCGCGCCAGTTCGTCGCTGCGCCGGGTCAACTCCTTCTCGGCTTCGAGCAAAGCCAGCCGCGCCGCCAGCCATTCTTCACGAGTTCCGATTGCGTGTGTGGTCACCGTTTCTCTCCCTTAGTCGATTAGTCGAGCGCCCTGTCATCACCAACCAAGCTTTGGTGCCTAATTCCTTGCGCCTTCAGGTATCCGCAGCGTTGATACTCGAGCTCCGTCCCGGCGGCGAGCAGTTCGCAGCCATGCGTGCCGCGTGACTCCTATCCGAGGCTATGCCGCCGTTTCCGGGAGAACAGAACGGTGGGGGTTGGCGCCATCGGCAGATGATCTACACCCGCTCAGTGGTCGCCGTATGTGGCGTTCGCTGCGTATTGGTCATGGTAGCGGACCCAGACGAATTTCCGACCGTCCTCCTCCTGCCGGCCGAGCGGCGTGACATCGAGCAGGTTGTACATGTTGATGAAGAGGTCCACGCCGCGCTGGTAGGTCGAATAGGTGTGGAAAATACTGTCGCCGTCGCGCAGGAAGGCGCTCAGCCCTTGTAACTCGCCCTTCGCCAGTCCCGTGCGCAGCTTCCCGGCGCTGATCAATGCGGAGACGGCGGCGTAGTTGTAGGTGTAATCGCCCTTGTCCGGATCGAGCGTTACGTGGAAGTCGTAGTTAAAATCGTTGTTGAATGAGGAGAACCATGGGAAGGACCACCCCATCCGACGCTTGAAGACCTCGATCTTGGCGAGTGGGGCGCGCGAGACCGCGGCAAAGGCGGTTTCGCGCGCGGCGAGGTGGACGATGCTGCCGACGATGCCATCCATCACGCACGAGCAATGCTTGCAGCCTTCGCTCCAGCTCGGATCGAACATGAAGTGATAGACGATGAGCTGGCGCCGGCCGTCGAACAGATCGCCGAGGCTGGCGGGCCCGTTCTGACCCTCGAAGACGTAGTCCTCCCTTATCTTCACCATCGGCATGCGCCGCCGCGCCGCGCTCAGCGCGTCTCTCTGACGCGTGAACTCCTTTTCGGCGGCGAGCAGTTCGTGCCGTGCAGCCAACCACTCATCCCTCGTGACGATTTCCGGGTGGCTCATCTTCCTCTCCTATTCGGCTCCGCTCAGATTGCGGCGGCGGTCCCTTCGATCGAGCCTGTTCACGTAGCGGTGGCGGCGTTGGCGTATTCGGCGTAGCAGCGCTCGATCAGCGTCGCCCAGCCGCGGTCATAGCGTTCGCGCAGGGTGGCTGCCGCGGCGGCGTCGCCGAGCTTTTCCCACCCGGAATGGGTCAGCTCGACGCGGGTGCCAGCCGCCTCTGCCATAAAGCGGATGTCGATCAGCTGCGCCTGGTCCGCCGGCAGTCCAATGAGCCATGAAAACGCGAGGCGATGCGGCGGCTCGAAGGCCACCACTGTTCCCCACATCGTCTCCTTGCCGTCTTTGGAGCGCTCGTATACGCGGCCGCCCACCTCCGGCTCGATCTTGCAATCGACCGGATCGGGACCGGTGTGAAACTGCGCCAGAGGCCACCAGCGCGCCAAATCGCCGGCAAAAAGCTCGAACGCTCGGGCCGGCGAAACCTTAACGGTAGCGGACGTGATCACCGGTGGCACACTGAATGCGGCGACGCTCATTTTTGCTCCTCCCCGTCGATTGAGGCCATCATCGCCGCGAGTGCATCACGCCACATAGCCTCGACCCAGGCGCGCAATTCGCCGAGTGCCTGCGGATTGGCGGCGTAGACGCGGCGCGTGCCGCGCCGCTGCTCGGTGACCAGCCCAGCCTGCTTCAGCACTTTGAGGTGCTGCGAGACTGCGGGCCGGCTCACCGGGAGGCCTTCGGCGATCTGGCCGACGGCGCGCGGTCCGTCGATCACGCGCTCGAAAACCTGTCGGCGGGTCGGGTCGGATAGCGCGATAAGCGCCGATGCGTAAGCCATGACTTACGTTAGCAATGCCTTACGATTGAGTCAATAGGTTTTTTGTTTAAGCCGGGAGCGTCCGCAATCGGCGCGACCTTTCCGTTCACCATCGCCTCGGCGAAGGTCGGCAATCCACGTGCGCCGTGACAAGGCGGCGCTTTCCAGTGGGTGCAAGCCCCACCCGGCAACCGCTCCAGCCGGAAGCAACCGGGGCAGGCATGGAGGTGACGAAATGTCTGAAGCCTTCGGATAACGG
>JASHRZ010000389.1 GCA_030037055.1 Alphaproteobacteria bacterium | reverse complement strand
ATGGCGTCAGAGCATATCATCAAGAGCTACGACGAAGAGCTGCAGCGGCTCGACAACACGCTGACCCAGATGGGCGGCATCGCCGAGAGCCAGCTCGGCGCCGCCATCGAGGCGGTGGTGAAGCGCGACAGCGACCTCGCCACCCAGGTGATCGAGGGCGATGTCCGCGTCGACGCGCTCGAACGCGAGATCGAGAGCCTAGTGGTGCGCCTCTTGGCGCTGCGCCAGCCGATGGCGCGCGACCTCCGGCAGTCCATCGCGGCGCTCAAGATCTCGAGCGATCTCGAGCGCATCGGCGATTACGCCGCCAATGTCGCCAAGCGCTCGATCGCCTTGAACCAGACGCCGCCGGTGCAGCCGGTCTATGCCGTGCCGCGCATGGGCCGGCTCTGCCAGGCGATGATCAAGGACATGCTCGACGCCTATGTCGAGCGCGACGCCGATAAGGCTCTCGCCGTATGGCTGCGCGACGAAGAGCTTGACGAGATGTACACCAGCCTCTTCCGCGAGCTTCTGACCTACATGATCGAGGATCCCCGCAACATCACCGCCTGCACCCATCTCCTGTTCATCGCCAAGAACCTGGAGCGCGTCGGCGATCACACCACCAACATCGCCGAGACGCTCTATTTCCTCGTGCACGGCACGCCGCTCGCCCAGGCGCGGCCCAAGGGCGACCGCTCGAGCCTCGCCGTCGTGCGCGGGCGTCCGGCCGAAAGCGCGCCCGAAGAGGAGCACGCCTGATGCGCCCCCTGGTGCTGGTGGTGGAGGACGAGCCGGCGCTCGTCACTCTGCTGCGCTACAATCTCGAGCGCGAGGGCTTTGCCGTCAACGAGGCGCATGACGGCGAGGAGGCGCTGCTGCAATTGCGCGAGAGCAAGCCCGACGCGGTGCTGCTCGACTGGATGCTGCCGCGCATCTCCGGCCTCGAGGTCTGCCGCCAGATCCGCCGCGCCCCGGCCTGGCGCGACCTGCCGGTGATCATGCTCACCGCGCGCGGCGAAGAGGGCGACCGCGTGCGCGGCCTCGACAGCGGCGCCGACGATTATGTCGTGAAGCCTTTCTCGCCAGGCGAGCTCATCGCGAGGCTGCGCGCCGTCATCCGCCGCGTGCGGCCGGCGACAACGGCGGAGACCCTGCGCTTTGCCGACATCGTCATGGACCTCGCCGCCCATCGCGTCGTGCGCGCCACCGCGCCGGTCCATCTCGGCCCGACCGAGTTCCGCCTGCTGCGCTTCTTCCTCGAGCGCCCCGGCCGCGTCTTCTCGCGCGAGCAACTGCTCGACGGCGTGTGGGGACGCGAGGCAGAGGTCGAGCTGCGCACCGTCGACGTGCACATTCGACGCTTGCGCAAGGCGCTCAACGACAGCGGCCGCGCCGACGTCATCCGCACCGTCCGCGCCGCGGGCTACGCCCTCGACGCCGGCGAGGCGTAGGCGACGGCCGAGCGGCGGTTTCGGGCGGTTGGCCCAAGGTCGCCTGAAGCCCGGCGGTGAGATTATTGCGGTTGCCGAGGATGGTCGCATCGAGCGGCGTGTCGATCACCGGGTTGGCGCCAGCGCAGCTCGCATCGCCGCTCGATGGCCGCAGGTCGTGCGCGCTCTCGTGAGGCTCGTCGAAGCCGGCCTATCGATTGATCCATTGCGGCGGCCCGTGCGTATTTCAGATGTCGTCATGGGCCGCGGCAATGGCGTGAATAGTTCTGTAGCGCGATCGGCGAGAAGACGATCGGGAAATTCGCCGATGCGGCGATCGTTTGGCGAGCTTGTAAGGGTCGGAGCAGATAAGCTCGAACCGCCCCTGGGTAAAGGGAAACCGCGCCTCGTGGCCGAGGCCCTTGGCGTTGAGAATGACGAAGGGTTGGTTGTTGTCGTTCCAGTACCTCTCGGTCAGTGCCGCAAAGCTCGCGTCCCGTCCGTTGTCGTCGCGGAACAGCCGGCGGGCGAAGAAAACTTCCAGGACGTCGCTCCGCTGATAGGATGTCGGCGCTTAGCGCGCGACCGCTGCCGGGTTGAGCCCGCGCCAGGCAAACGTGGCGTTGCCCCTTTGCGGAAAAACTGCTCGAGGGCGTTGCCGGGCACAAGCCCGCCGGCCCTTTCCAGCCGTACGAGCCCGCCGTCACCGAGCCACCCGAGACCGAGGAGATGATGTCAACGTCATCCAAGAGGCCGCTGCCTTTGCCGGCTCGCCAGGCGGCTGCGGCCGCCGCAAACGAGCCCGATCACATTTCGATCCAGCTCCCTGACGCCGTAGCGGCCAAGCGTCGGTCGCCGTTCTGTAACCAAACTGTCACCTCCCGTCGCTAAAACGAGACCGATACCGATAACGACAAGGGGGCAAGCGATGACGGACGCAATAGCGGGGCGCCGTCCTCAGCATCATCAGCATCATCCGTTGCATGAGAGCCATAGGCCGGCCTGGACGACGCGCGCCGGACTGTTCGCCGTCTTCGCCATCATGGCGGTGGGCGCCTCCTATGCGGGCTCGCAGTTGGTTTCCGACCTCTCGCAGGTGCCGGCGCGCAGCTGGCTGCCCTTCGTCCTGCTTGGCGTGGCATTGCTCATCGCCTTGGGCTTCGAGTTCGTCAACGGCTTCCACGACACGGCGAACGCGGTCGCCACCGTCATCTACACCCATTCACTCCCGGCTTATGTCGCGGTGGTGTGGTCGGGCGTGTTCAATTTCCTCGGCGTGCTGACCTCCACCGGCGCCGTCGCCTTCGGCATCATCTCGCTGCTGCCGGTCGAGCTCATCCTCCAGGTCGGCAGCGAAGCAGGCTTCGCGATGGTCTTTGCGCTGCTAATCGCCGCCATTATCTGGAATGTCGGCACCTGGTATTTCGGCCTGCCCTCCTCCTCCTCGCATACCCTGGTCGGGTCGATCATCGGCGTCGGGCTGATGAACCAGCTCATCGGCGGCAGCAACGGCACCAGCGGCGTCGATTGGAGCCAGGCGGCGGGCATCGGCCGATCGCTGCTGTTCTCGCCGCTGGCGGGGTTCTTGCTGTCGGCGCTGCTGCTGGTGGCGGGCAAGGCGCTGCTGCGCGCGCCGCGCCTCTTCAAGGCGCCCGAAGGCCGCGCGCCGCCGCCCTGGTGGGTCCGCGGCCTCCTCGTCCTGACCTGCACCGGGGTGAGCTTCGCCCACGGCTCCAATGACGGGCAGAAGGGCATGGGCCTGATCATGCTGATCCTGATCGGCACCGTCCCAACCGCCTATGCGCTGAACCACGCGGTGGGAAGGGACCAGGTCCAGGCCTTCGCCAGCCTCAGCCAGCGCGCCGAGGCGGTGCTTGCCGAGCATGGCGGCACCACCCCCGTTTCCGGCGATCCTCGCGCGACGGTGACCGAGGCGATTCGCACCCGCATCGTCACTGCGGAATCGCTGCCGGCGCTGCGCGCGCTCATCGGCGACATCGCGCGCCAGGTCGAAAGCTATGGCTCGCTCGCCAAGGTGCCCTACGACCAAACCTCAAACGTGCGCAACGACATGTATCTCGCCAGCGAGGAGCTGTCGCTAATCACCAAGCTGGGCACGCCGGACGTCACCGCCGCCGAGGGCGACGATTTGAAGCGCTACAAGGCGGCGGTCGACAATTCCACCAAATTCATCCCTACCTGGGTCAAGGTGGCGGTGGCGATCGCCCTCGGCCTGGGGACCATGGTCGGCTGGAGGCGCATCGTCGTCACCGTCGGCGAGAAAATCGGCAAGAGCCATCTCACCTATGCCCAAGGCGCCTCGGCCGAGCTGATCGCCATGGCGACCATCAGCGCCGCCGATTCTTGGGGGCTGCCGGTGAGCACGACTCATGTGCTCTCCTCCGGCGTCGCCGGCACCATGGCCGCTAACCGCTCGGGCCTGCAGGGATCGACGGTGCGCAATCTGGTGATGGCCTGGGTGCTGACCTTGCCGACCTCGATCGTGCTTTCCGGCATGCTGTTCTGGATCTTCCGCCAGACCTTCTAGCGGCCTACCGCCTTGCCGCCCGGCGCGGCGCGGCGCTAGCCTCGCCACGCCACGCGATGCCGTCGGATGTCCCGCCGGTTCAAGGAGAGCGCGATCACGGAGACCATCGCTATCATCGCTCCGGGGGAGATGGGCAGCGCCACCGGCCGTCGGCTCAAGGAGCATGGCGCGCGCATCCTCACCTCGCTCGCGGGCCGCAGCCGGGCGAGCGCGGCGCGCGCCGAGCGCGCCGGATTCGCCATCCTTGACGACCCGACGCTCCTGGTGGAAGAGGCGGCGCTGCTGCTGTCGATTGTGCCGCCGGGCGCGGCACTGGCGCTCGCCGAGCAACTCGCGCCGGTGCTGGCAGCGGCGCGGGCGAAACCGGTTTATGTCGATTGCAACGCGGTCTCGCCCGCGACCGTTGAGCGCATCGGGGCGATCATCGAGAGCGCTGGGTGCCGCTTCGTCGATGCCGGCATCATCGGCCCGCCGCCTTCGCCCGGCGCGCGCACCGTCTTCTACGCCTCGGGCGAATCGGCGGGCGCGCTGGTCGGGCTGCGGGCCCTCGGCCTCGATCTGCGCGTGCTCGACGCGCCGGTCGGCGCCGCCTCGGCACTCAAAATGTCCTATGCCGGCCTCACCAAGGGCATTGCCGGTCTGGGCGCGGCGATGGCGCTGGGCGCGGCGCGCGGCGGCACCGCCGACGCTTTGATCCAGGAGCTGCGCGAAAGCCAGCCGTATCTGCTGCCCTATCTGGCGCGGCTCCCGACCATGTTCCCCAAGGCTTATCGCTGGGTCGCCGAGATGGAGGAGATCGCCGGTTTCCTTGCCAGCGATATCCCGGCGCAGCATCTCTATCACGCCATGGCGCGGCTCTACGAGCGGCTGGCGGCCGGCGCGGCGACGCCCGAAACGGGCGAGCTGGCAGAGATCGCGGCTTTCGCGAAGAAGGCGCGCGAGGCATGATGCCGGGCGCATCTTCTGGGTTCTGTGTGTCACGGTGCAAGGAGGAGCAACCATGTGGGGCAAAGCCGGAGCTATCGTTCTCGTCGCCGCCCTGACCGCCTGCACCACGGCGCAAGGGCCGCCACCTCCCGCCAACCTCGGCCCCGCCAGCGTTCTCGGCACGCCGTTCCTGATCGCCTTCAAGATTCCGTTCTGCGCCGCGACGGTGGTGCTCGCGGCGCCATTGGCCGGCGCGACCGGGCTCACGCCCGCCGTCGAGGCGGGCGAGATTCGCCGCGATCTCGACGTGGGCGTGGTGCAGAATTGCGGCCCGCCCTATGCACTGGGCGCGGACTAGCCGGACTTATCCAAGGCTCTTGCGCACCCGCACCAGCTCCGGGTCGTCGGGATGGGCGGTGAGACGGAAGCCCAGGCTCTGCGCCAGCTTGAGCATCGGCGCGTTCTCATGCAGCACGTCGCCGATGATCTCGCTGATGCCGCGCTCGCGTGCGATGTCGATGATGCGCGACATCAGCAGGTAGCCGAGTCCGCGTCCTTTCCAGTCACTGCGCAGTGCCACGGCGAATTCGGCGCAGAGCCGGTCGGGATCGCTCGAGAAGCGCGCCACCCCCAACGCCGCGCCGTCCTCTTCTAGCCGCGCCACCAGCGCCATTTCGCGGTCGTAATCGATCTGCGACAGCCGCGCCGCAAGCGCATGCGGCAGCGACTTCATCGGCGAGAAGAAGCGCAGCCGGAGATCGTCGGGCTTCATATGGAGGGCGAGGTCCTGCAGCGCCGGCTCGTCCTCGGGCCTCACCGGCCGCAGCAGCAGCGCCGTGCCGTCGCGCAAGGTCTCGCGGCCTTCGAGCTCGCGCGGATAGGGCGAGATGGCGAGCCGCGCCGCCCCGGGCGTCGCCGCCGGCGCGACGCGGATGCGCGCATCGACCGCGACCACTCCCTTGGCGTCGGCGAGCAACGGGTTGATGTCGAGCTCGCAGATCTCCGGATGGTCGGCGGCGAGCTGCGCCACGCGGATGAGCACGCCGGCGATCCCGGCGAGATCGGCGGCGGGCTGGCCGCGATAGCCCTGCAACAGCCGCCAGACGCGCGTCCTCGCCATCTGCGCCGTGGCGAGCGTAGCGTTGAGCGGCGGCAGCTCGAGGCTGGTGTCGTTGAGCTGCTCGACGGCGATGCCGCCCTGGCCGACCATCACCACCGGCCCGAACACGGCGTCGTCGACGAGGCCGATGATGAGCTCGAGCGCACCCGGGCGCTGCATCATCTGCTGAACGAGGAAGCCCTCGAGCCGCGCCTCGGGCCGCGCCGATGCGATCCGCGCGATCATCGCCGCGGCCTCGGCGCGCACGCGCTCGGCAGTGCCGAGATTGAGTGCGACGCCGCCGATTTCGCTCTTATGCGTGATGTCCGGCGAGCGGATCTTGAGCGCCACAGGAAAGCCGACAGCAGTGGCGGCGGCCGCCGCCGTATCGGCGCTCTCGGCGATGCGGCTCTGTGGCTGGGGGATGCCATAGGCGCCGAGCACGGATGCTACCGCCTCCGCCTCGAGCCAGGCGGGCGCTCGGCCGAGTGCCGGCGCAATCGCCCGCCGCGCCGCCTCGACATCGGGCACGAAGCC
>JASHRZ010000388.1 GCA_030037055.1 Alphaproteobacteria bacterium | reverse complement strand
GGCTGTGCGCGCGTCCCTCTGGACTCCGATCCGGGGCAATATCTCTCGGCGAGACTCGCTTCCGGCGATTGCCCTCGATCAACCGCTGGCTGCCTGCCAAAACGCGTCGTCCCAACGTGCACGGGCGCCAATTTGCGCCGTCAGCAAGATTGTGTGAGAAAAGCGGGCTAGTACCGACCATCGCAAATCCGTGGCTCGCCCCACCTTACCCCGACTCTCTCCGCCCCCGGGGCGGAGAGGGACCCGCAGCGGCAGGGTGGGGGTCGACGGTATCGTGCGCTGTTTCTCGCATTTGCGATCCCCCGTACCAGCACGAGGGCGGCGGCGGGTCTTTTCCCTGTGACCCGCCGCCTTACTTCCGACGGCACGCGCCTGGCGGCGTGCTTCGCGGGCGCTGCAGCGCTGGTGGCCTCAGGAGCCGCACGCCGTGCCAAAGAGCATCATTTCCGGCGCGATCGGCGAAGGACGGGCGGCGCCGTCGAAACCAGTGGCAGAAGGATGCCGCGGCGGCGCCCCTGCCGCACTCTCAGCCGGTCTGGCGGCTCGAGCGAAGCGCCGTCTCGGGGCTGACGATCGAGCGCGACGGCCAGCGTGTGGCGCCCTCGGCGCGCGCGCAGGACATCGCCGCCTCGTCGGCGGTGGCCGGCAAGACGCGGCAGGTGATGTTGCGGCCTGCGCGGCGCGCGGCGATCACCTCCCTGATCCACGCCTCGGCATCGGTCATCGGGCCTTCGAGCGTGAACCTGCCGGTATCGTGATCGGCAATGCACAGCAGAAAAGGCGCGCACTCCACGCGCCTGCGCCTGGGGGAAGAACGCGGCCACCAGGCCTCCGCCTGATGGGGGGCTGCGGGCGCGGCGCGAGCGAGCTTCCGCGGCGCCGGCGACACCGGCGCCGCGGCGGTCGTCTCCGCGCTCATTCCTTCGACTTCCGGGATTATTGCGTCGAGCTGCTGGTGGCGGCCATGGTCGTCGGCGTTGCGAGCCGGCTTCGGACGGCGGCGACCCGGCGCAGCGCCGACGCGGTGTTGCCGTCCTCGCACTCCTTGGCCGCCAACTGGATCTGGCCGCGCAGGTAATTGACCTGCCCGGCAGTGGCGACGCGCCCGTCCTGCGCCACGACTTGCGCCTGCGCGGGCTTCGTCGGCATGGGATAGCCGATCGCTTGCCACTCGCTCTGAAGCGCGTTCAACGCTTGCTGGCATGCCGCGCCCGCCTGGCCGGGCTCCGCGGCCGCAACCCGGCCGATGAGCGTTAAGCCGATGATGCCGATTGCAACTGCACGCATTGTCATTCTCCAGCCCTGGAGGCGACGGCCGCGCGGAAGGTCGGCTGCCGCCTCGCTGTCTCCTGGGGCAAAGATTAAGCCGCTCGAACATTAAAAATCGAGAACGTGCGGAGCCACTTTTTATAAATTAACGCTGTATATTCAGACTGGAGGTGAAATTATTTTGATCATCTGTGCCCCAACTTGGTCATGCGAGCCGTTTATTCATGTCATTCTCATGGAAATAGAAAATTCATTTCTGTATTTTTTATGACCGACGGCGCGCCTGATCTCTGAACATTCTCGCCAACAATAAGGCAGCAGTGCAGATATGATCTCGTTCTATTGTTTGCTGAGTGAAACGGATGGCCCGTCTCCGACGGGTATTTCCGAAATCTTCCCGGAACTTATATATCGCCGAACCATGTTCGCTCTCGATTTTTAATGTCGGCTTCGTGTCCATTAAGGCGTTGCGCGGCTTGGTGACCGACGAGCGGGGTCGTCCGTCCGATGCCGCGCAATCCGATGGGTCCCGAGGCGGACGGCGCTATGACAGCGCTGCGCCGCCGGCGGGATCGTCGGCGCGATCCTCACCGGCCTGGCCGGGCGCAAGGACCAATAGATGCTGAAGCAGCGTTATCGCACCCCGTTCTTCATCTGCCTTCCACCAATCGATCGCCGCTCCGGTATGAGGGCCGGCGCGAGACCGAAGCGCCGCGATGGGGGCACGGCATGACGAGCAATGCCGTCAGCGTGCTGATCATCGACGACGAGCTGCCGATCCGGCGCCTGCTCAAGCGCAAGCTCGCCGTGCAGAACTATCGCGTCATCGAGGCCGAGACCGGCAAGGCGGGCCTCGACCTCCTGCGCAGCGACAAGCCGGATATCGTGATCCTCGATCTCGGTCTACCCGACATCGACGGCATCGAGGTCATCTCGCTGATGCGCGCCGTCTCGAAAGTGCCGATCGTGGTCCTGTCGAGCCGGGGCGACGAGCGTACCAAGGTCGAAGCGCTGCTGCGCGGCGCCGACGACTACGTCACCAAGCCCTTCGGCATGGACGAGCTGGTGGCGCGGCTGCAGACGGCGCTGCGCCACGGCTTCCACGAGCAGGGGCAGGAGCCGGTCTTTCGCACCGGCGAGCTGACGGTCGATCTCGTGCATCGCAAAGTCAGCGTCGGCGGCGAAGAGGTGAAGCTGTCGCCCACCGAATTCGACCTCCTGCGGCTGCTTGTCACCCATGCCGGACGCGTCCTCACCCATCGGCAGATCCTGCGCGAGATCCGCGGCGAGAGCGCCGATGACGATGTCCAGTACCTCAGGGTCTATATGCGGCTACTGCGGCGCAAGCTGGAGCCCGACCCCGTGCAACCGCGCTACATCGTCACGGAGCCGGGGGTCGGATATCGCCTTCAGGTGACGGAATAGTATCGCTGCGGCCTCGGCGGGGATCACGCCGGCGTCGCCGCCGCCGCGCGTTCGACCGGAAGCGTGATGGTGAAGACGGCGCCCGAGCGGCTCTTGCGGTTGCTCGCGGTGATGCTGCCGCCTTGCGCCTCGATGAAGCCGCGGCAGATCGCGAGACCGAGACCCGTCCCCGGGCGCTGACGGTCGCTCGCCTTCAGCCGGTGGAACTTGTCGAAGACGCGATCGAGGTCCTCGGGCGGGATTCCGGTGCCCTCGTCGGCGATCTGCAGCGCGACCGAATCGCCGGACCGGATGGCTCGAATGCTCACCGTCGAATCCGGCGGCGAGTATTTCGCGGCATTGTCGAGAAGATTGAACAGCACGTGCTCGAACAGGACGAAGTCGAGCTGCACCATGGGAAGGTCGTCGGCGAGCTCGGTCTTGATCTTGCGCCCAGCGAGGAGCTTGCGGGCTCGCCGCGTGGCGCTGCCGACGACATCCGCGAGGTCGACCGCGTCGCGCTTGACCTCGAGCGCGCCGGCCTCCAGGCGCGTGATGTCGAGCAGGTTGCCGACGAACCGGTTCAAGCGCTCGGCCTCTTCCTGGGCGGTATCGAGGAGTTCATTGCACGCCTCGGCGTCCCGCAGCGTTTCCTCGTGGCGCAGGCTCGTCAGCGCGCCGAGAACGGAGGCGAGCGGCGTGCGCAGATCGTGCGAGATCGAGGTCAGCAACGCCGATCTCAGCCGCTCGGTCCCGCGCAGGACCCGCGCCTCGTCGATCTCGTCGGCGAGCGAGATCCGCTCCGTGGCCACCGCCGCCTGATCGGCCAGCGCGTCGAGCAGCCGCCGCTCGTCCGGCGTCAGGAGCGCGTTGGGCGCGTCCCGCGTGATGCCCAGCACGGCGATGCTGCCGCGCGGCGTGCGCAGCGGGAGAAACAGCCAGTCGCCGCCGGCGAGCATGTCGGCGCCATGGCCGGCCGGTCGGTCGTTGTGCCACGCCCAGCTTGCCGCCGCGAGCTCGGCTTCGCCGAGCTCGCACTCCGACGGGTAGCCGGCGCGCGCCACCAGCCGGCCGGCTTCGGGGAGCAGGACGACCGCCCTCGCGCGCAGCATCGTGCCGATCTGGTAGACGGTCGCATGCAGCAAAACCTCCAGATTGGCGATCGCCGAGAGCCGGCGGCTGAAGGAATAAAGCTCGGCGGTCGTCTTCGCGTGGCTGCGGGCGAGCACCATCTGGGCGCCGGTCCAGGCGGTGAAATAGCTGGTCATGACGGCGACGGCGATGAGAAAGAGAAGGACGAACCAGTCGCGGGGGTCGTCGATATCCCAGGTGTAGATCGGCGGCACCCAGAAGAAGTCGAAGGCGAGCATGGAAAGCGCGCTGAGCACCAGAGAGGGGATCAGCCCGAACCGTGCCGCCGTGAACAGCACCAAGGAGAGATAGGTGAGCGCGACCTCGGTGAGCTTGAGATACTCGCGGAAAGCGTCGCCCAGCGCGGTGAGGAGCGCGAGCAGGCCGATGCTCACGACATAGGGGATCGGATCGAAGAATCTGGCGGGCGATGCCGTCGCCACCGTCGCCGCGATGGCCGGCGGACTGCTGCCGTCCTCTTCGGGCACGGCATGGAGGCCGATACTTCCCGCCTTCCTCGCGAGGCGGCGGGTGACCGAGCGGTGCAGCCTGCCAAGCCAGCGGGCGCGCTTGAAATCTCCGACGACGATCTGGGTGACGCCGTTCTCGCGCGCATAGCTCAGGATCTCCTCGGCGACCCTGCCGCCCGGCAGCATCATGGCATCGGCGCCGAGCTTTTCGGCGAGGCGCAGGCAATCGGCGATGCGGTCCCGCTCGCTCTCGTCGCGGCGCCGGCGCCACGGCGTCTCGATGTGGATCGCGGTCCATTTGGCCCGGAGGCGGTCGGCAAGGCGGTGCGCATGGCGCACTAGGCCGGCGCAGGCGGGATGGCCGTCGATGCAGACAAGGACGTGCTCGCCCGCCGCCGGCGCGCCGGAAGCCGGTCGGTCCTCTCGACCCGATGCCTCGGACCCTGCCGTCACGGGGAAAATCCGGCGTGCAGGTGCGGCAATCGCTGGATGGTTCAATCCTTTGCCTTGCGCCACCACGGATGCGGCATCCCTTGATGCGCGAGCAGATCTATTTACGGATTTTTTATGCCCGCACGCGACATCATACCTGGTTTTATAATCTCATCCGCGTCGATTTGGAAAGGCGTTGTCGCGATTTCGGTCGGCTGCGCGAAGACATGATCGCCTTGCGGCCAAGGCTGTCCGGTCCAGGTTTTTCGCGTGCGATCGGCGCGATGGATCCTTGCTGACGCGTAGCTCATTCAGCCGGAATCATCAGCGCACCGACGCCTCTCGACGGAGACGGGCCCCACAGGGATCACAAGATCTGTGAATGCGACAGAAAAGCGCGCCGCGCCGTCATCGCGGGCGATATCGCGCCGGCATCGCTCAGGCGGCGCCGCGCGCCGCGGCGGCGCCCGCCGGGCGGATGGCGGAGCGGCGCCGCGCGACGATCTCGGCCAGAATCGACAAGGCGATCTCGGCCGGCTCGATGCCGTGAATATCGAGCCCGGCCGGCGCTTTGAGGCGCTGGAGGCGGTCCTCGCCGAGGCCTTGCGCGCGCAGCTGCGCCGCAAGCGTCTCGGCCTTGCGCCGGCTGCCGACGAAGGCGACATAGCGTGCCTCGCTGGCGAGCGCCGCGCCGAGGGCCTCGCGGTCCCGCTTGCCCTGGGTCGAGACGACGATCCAGTCCTCCGCCGCCACCCCCAGCGGCGCGAGATCGAATCCCGCGACGCGCTCCTCGATCCCGGCGAAGGCAGGATGATCCTCCGCCAGCGCGGCGAGCGCCAGGCGATATCCCAGGCGCCGGGCGAGATCGGCCAGCGCGCCCGCCACCGGTGAGGCGCCGCATAAGATGAGGCGCGGCGGGCGCCGCATCGGCTCGACGAAGAGGTCGACGGTGCCGCCGCTCGGGCAGGCGCTGCGGTAGAGCTCGGTGCCGTCGACATCGACGCCGGCGGTGACGTCGTCCTTGGGCTTCACGCGGATCAGCCGCGGCCTACCGTCCTCGAGCACCGAAGCGGCGGCGCGCCGCACCGCGCGCTCGACGCAGCTGCCGCCGAGAAAGCCGCGGATGGCGCCGTCGCGCGTCACCACCGCCTTGGCGCCGGCCTTGGCCGAGGTGGCGTTCTCGGTGCGCACCACGGTGACGACGGAGAAATCCTCGCCGCGCCGGCGCAGCGCCGCGATCAGCGTCAGCGTATCCTCGATCGGACGGTTCATCGTCTTCCTCCGCCTCAAAGCCGTGCCAGCTCGCCTTCGAGCGCGGCCAGGCTCTCGAGCGAATGCGCCGCGGCAAAGCAATCGATATAGGGCATCGCCGCCGCCATGGCACGCGCCACCGGCGCATAGCCGCGCCAGCCGAGCAACGGGTTGAGCCAGACCAGCCGGCGCGCACGCCGCTTGAGTCGCGCAAGTTCCGCGGCGAGAAGTTCCGGCGGATCGGTGTCGTAGCCGTCGCTCATCATGATGACGATGCTGCGCGAGTTGAGGCTCGCGCGGGCGTAGCGGTCGTTGAACGCCTTGAGCGCGCCGGCGATCCGGGTGCCGCCGCCGAAACCTTCGACCATCAGCGACAGCCGGTCCATCGCCCTGAGCCGGTCGCGCTCGCGCAGCACGTCGCTGATATGGACGAGCCCGGTGTGAAAGACGAAGGCGTCGGCATGCAGCCAGCCGCCGAGCAGACCGCGCAGGAAGCTCACGAAATAGCGACTATAGAGCCGCATAGAGCCGGAGACGTCGAGCAGCAGCACGAGGTTGACCGGACGCTCGGGACGATGCTTGCGCAGCAGCTCGACCGGCTCGCCGCCCTTGCCGAGATTGCGCCGGATGGTGCGGCGGAGATCGACGGTGTCGCCGCGCCGCGCCGGCAGGCGCCGCCGGCTCAGCCGGTAGCGCAGCACCCGCGCCAGGCGCTCGGCCAGGCGCTCGGCGGCGGCAATGTCTTCCGGGCTCACCAGATTGCGCAGATCGGCGCGCGCCAGCGCCTCCTGCCGGCTTGCCACCAGCCGGCCGGTGCCGGCGGGGAGCGCGTCCTCGCCCGACGGTGCGCCGGGCAGCGCGGCTGGTTCCGCCGCCTCGGCGCGCTCTTCGGCCGGCAGCGCCTTGTTCCAGATTTCCGGCCGCCGCGCTTCCTGGCGCGGGCCTTGGGCCTCGGCGCGAAGAGCGGCACGGACGCCGCTGCCGAACCAATAGGCGTCGAACAGCGCGTCGAAGCGCTGCCATTGACCGCGATCTCCGGTGAGCATGGTCTTGAGTCCGAGCCGCGCGGCGGCGACATCGGTCGGATCGCCGGCGGCGAGGAAGGCAAGCGCTGCTTCGGTCTCGCCGGGTCCGACGGCGAAGCCGTTGCGGCGCAGATGCGCCATGAAGCCGCTGAGCCGCGCCGCCGGACCGGCGCCGGGCGTGCTCATGCCACCTTGCCGACGAGCCGCGCCGCGACCTCGCGCGGCACCGCCTTGAGATCGGCCTCGGTCTTGAGCAGGCAGACCAGGCTCGCCTGCAACGCCGCGGCATCGCCGTCGAGCGCGCGGACATCGAGTCCGATGAGCGCGCTCGCCCAGTCGAGCGTCTCGGCGATGCCCGGCTTCTTTTCCAGCTCCTCGCGGCGCAGGAGCTGGACGAAGCGGACGATCTGCTCGGCGAGATGCTGCTCGATGCCGGGCAGCCGCGCGCGCAGGATGGCAAGCTCCTTCGCCTCGTCGGGGAAATCGAGATAGCTGTAGAGGCAGCGCCGCCGCAGCGCGTCGGAAAGCTCCCTCGTGCCGTTCGAGGTCAGCACGACATAGGGGATAGACTGCGCCTGAAGGGTACCCAGCTCGGGAATAGTGACCTGGAAATCCGACAGTATCTCGAGGAGGAAGGCCTCGAACTCCTCATCGGCGCGGTCGATCTCGTCGATCAGCAGCACCGGCGGCACCGGCTGCGAGATCGCCTCGAGCAGCGGGCGGCGCAGCAGGTAGTCGGCGGAAAAGATGTGGCGCTCGATCTCATCGGCCGAGCGCTGCTCGCGCTCATGCGTGCGGATCGCCAGCAGCTGGCGCTGGTAGTTCCATTCATAGAGCGTGGCGTTGGCGTCGAGCCCCTCATAGCATTGCAGCCGGATGAGGCGGGTGGCCAGCGCGGCGGCGAGCGCCTTGGCCACAGCGGTCTTGCCGACCCCGGCCTCGCCTTCGAGCAGCAGCGGCCGCTTCAAGCCGACGGCGAGCGCGAGCGCCATTGCCAGGTCGTCATCGGCGATATAGCCGGTGCGGCGAAGCCCGTCCTGCAGCGCCTTGTAGTCGAAGGTCACGGCGCGACGCGAAGCGTCGTCGCCGGCGGGCGGCGGCGGTTGCGCTTACGACCGCGAGAGCCCGCACCCAAGGCGCGGCTATCGCGTCCCCCTCCCCCTTGAAGGGGGAGGAAGCGGAGGGGGCGAGACATTGATGCTGGTCTCAGCCCGTGAGCCCCAGCTTTTGCGCCGTCTTCCAGACGCGCCAGTGGTCGTGCGGCATCGCCATGTGGACGAGGCCGAGATGGGCGAAGGCGTCGTTGACGGCATTGGAGATGGCGGAAACGCCGCCGACATTGGGGGATTCGCCGACGCCCTTGGCGCCGATCGGATGATGCGGGGAGGGCGTGGTGGTGTAGTCGGTCTCCCAGATCGGCGTCTCGACCGCCGTCGGCATGAAGTAGTCGAGGAAGGTGCTGTTCTTCATGTTGCCATAGGCGTCATAGCCCATGTCCTGGCCGAGTGCGATGCCGAGCGCCTCGGTCAGCCCGCCATGCACTTGGCCCTCGATGATCATCGGGTTGATGCGCGTGCCGCAATCGTCGAGCGCGTAGAAGCGACGGATGGACGTCACCCCGGTATCGACATCGACGTCGGCGACGCAGACATAGGCGCCGAAGGGATAGGTCATGTTGGGCGGATCGTAATAGCTCACCGCCTCGAGCCCCGGCTCCATCCCCGGCGGCACCTTGTTGTAGGCGGCAAACGCGATCTCGGCCATGGTCTTGAAGCGCTCGGGCGCGCCTTTCACCTTGAAGCGGTCGATATCCCATTCGAGGTCGTCGTCATGAACCTCGAGCAGATAGGCGGCGATCATCTGCGCCTTGGCGCGGATCTTGCGACCGGCCATGGCGGTGGCGGCGCCTGCCACCGGCGTCGAGCGCGAGCCGTAGGTGCCGAGCCCGTAGGGCGCGGTGTCGGTGTCGCCTTCCTCTATGGTGATGTTGGCGGCGGGAATGCCGATCTCGGAGGCGAGGATCTGCGCGAAAGTGGTGGCGTGGCCCTGGCCCTGGCTGATGGTTCCAAGCCGGGCGATGGCGCTGCCAGTGGGGTGGATGCGGATCTCGCAGCTGTCGAACATGCCGAGGCCCAGTATGTCGCAGTTCTTGATCGGGCCGGCGCCGACGATCTCGGTGAAGAAGCTGACGCCGATGCCCATCAGCTTGCGCGTCTCGCTGCGGGCGAAAGCCTCGCGGTTGCGGCGTTGCTCCTCGCGCAAGCCGGCGTAGTCGACGGTCTTGAGCGCCTTGTCGAGGGCGGCGTGGTAGTCGCCGCTGTCATATTCCCAGCCCAGCGCCGAGTGGTAGGGGAACTGCTCCTTGCGGATCAAATTGCGCCGTCTGATCTCGGCGGGATCGAGCGCGAGCTTGCGCGCCAGCACGTCGATCATGCGCTCAATGAAATACGACGCCTCGGTGACGCGGAACGAGCAGCGATAGGCGACGCCGCCCGGCGCCTTGTTGGTATAGACGCCGTCGACGGTGAGATGCGCCACCGGGATGTCGTAGGAGCCGGTGCAGATGTTGAAGAAGCCGGCGGGGTACTTGGTCGGATCGGCGCAGGCGTCGAAGGCGCCGTGATCGGCGAGCACATGGCAGCGCAGCGCGGTGATCCTGCCGTCCTTGGTCGCGGCGATCTCGCCGGTCATGTGGTAGTCGCGGGCAAAGGCCGTCGCCAGCAGATTCTCCATGCGGTCCTCGACCCACTTCACCGGCACGCCGGTGACGATCGAGGCGACGATCGCGCAGATATAGCCGGGATAGACCCCGACCTTGTTGCCGAAGCCGCCGCCGATATCGGGCGAGATGATGCGGATCTTGTGCTCCGGGATGCCGGAGATCAGCGAGGCCACGGTGCGCACCGCATGCGGCGCCTGGAAGGTGCCCCAGACGGTGAGATGGCTGTTGATCTTGTCCATCGAGGCGACGCAGCCGCAGGTCTCGATCGGGCAGGGATGGACGCGCTGATAGACGATGAGCTCCTTCACCACCACCGGCGCCGATGCCAGCGCCTTGGCGGTGCCCTCGGCGTCGCCCGCCTGCCAGGTGAAGATGTGGTTGTGGTGCCGGCGCTTGCCATGCGCGCCCTCGGTCTTGCCCTGGAGGTCGTCGCGCAGCACCGGCGCGTCGGGCACCATCGATTTGTTGGGATCGGTGATCGTCGGCAGCTCTCCGTACTCGACCTCGACCAGCTCGACCGCGTCGGCGGCGATGTAGCGGTCCTCGGCGACGACGAAGGCGATCTCCTGGCCCTGGAACAGCACCTTCTCGTCGGCCAGCACCGCCTGCACGTCGCCGGCCAGCGTTGGCATGTAGTGCAGCTTCAGCGGCTTCAGATCGCTGGCGGTGAT
>JASHRZ010000387.1 GCA_030037055.1 Alphaproteobacteria bacterium | reverse complement strand
TGGGACCGATCCTCGATGCCTGCGGTTGGGCGGTCAACACGCGGCTGCGCATCAACATTCCCTTCGGCACGGCGCTCACCGCTCTGGCGCGCCTGCCAGAGCGCGCCGAGCGGTCCCTCCTCGCCGATCCCTATGCCGAGAAGCGGCGGCCATGGGCGATTTACGCTGCGCTGGCAATCGCGCTCGCCGCGCTGATCGCCGCATGGCGGGTGGGACTGTTAAACCGCCTGACGGAACGCTAGCGCAAATCCGGATTGGCTGTACGCAGCCGCCAAGCGCTCTCTCCGCCGCCAAGGCTCAGGGGCAAGATGCGACGACGCCGTCCTAACGTGGCCGCTTTGGGCGGTATTTTGGGGATTTTCGCGTCGCAAGCGACTGATGTAGAAGGGGGCTCGGGGTGGAAATCGGCTGGAGCGAAGACCTTGGCTATTTTCAAAGGTGGAGCGGCTCTGATCATTGAGGGCCGTCATGTTTTTGCGGGCGACGATTGGCAAGAAGGACGGCAAGGAGGACCGCTATTTCGGCGTTGTCGAGAACAAGCGCGTGGCTGCTGGACAGGTGGTGCAGCGCCATGTGCTGTATTTGGGGGAGATCAAACGACAGGCAGGCGCTGGCGTGGCGTAAATCGATCGCGGTCTTTGAAGAAGGCGGGTCCAAGCCGCGAACGCTGTGGCTATTCCCTGAGGATCGCTGCGAAGGTCTGCTGCTGGACACCTCGATTGTCCGCCTGAAGCTGTCGCGGGTGCGGCTGTGCCGGCCGCGGGTATTTGGCTCGTGCTGGCTGGCTTTGATGCTGTGGCAAGAGTTGCGGCTCGACCGGTTCTGGGAAGCCGCAAGGGCACGCGGTGGGATCGTGCTATTTGTGCTGGTTGCTTACCGCTTACTGGCGCCGGGCAGCGAATGGCATTTGCACCGCGAATGGTTCGAACGAAGCGCGCTGTCGGATTTGTTGGAGAGCGACGGGCGGCCGGCGGACATCCACACGCTCTATCGCTGTCACGACCGGCTGCCGGCGATCATCGGGGGACTGCGTGCAGGTGATCATCGCGCTGGTGATCACGCCCGAGGGTCTGCCGCTGGCTTAGGAGGTGCTGCCCGGCAACACGACAAGACGCCGCTCACGGGCTTTCTCGATCGTATCGAGCGGCATACGGCAAGGCGCGCCGCGTCTGGCTGATGGACCGCGGCGTGCCGACGGAAGAGGTGCTGGCCGAGATGCGCCAGTCCGATCCGCCGGTGCCGCCCAAGGGCCGCTTGAGCAAGCTCGAGCAGGAGCTCCTGGCCAAGCCGTGGCAGGAAGCGCGGCCCGGCGTGCCGGTCAAGCTTCTGCCGCAGGATGGCGAGCTCTACGTCTTCGCCGAGAGCCGCGATCGCGTCGCCAAGGAGCGTGCCATGCGCCGGCGACAGTTGACGTGGCTTTGGACCGACGGCCGCAACGTCACATGATTCTGACGCGCAGCGTGCTGGGCACGCTCTGAGCGCCGCGGCGGCTGGGCCAGCAGTTCGGGGTCTCCTGCGCACCGCGGCGGGCTCCGCCCGAGGGGCGGGATTTCGCGCGTTCGCCTTGACTACGCCGTGGTGAAGCCGTGGTCGCTCAGCGGCAGTGAGCGGATGCGCTTGCCGGTGGCCGCGAAGAGCGCGTTGCAGATCGCGGGCGCCACCGGCGGCAGGCCCACCTCGCCGACGCCGCCCCAGAAACCGCCGCTCGGCACCTGCACCACGTCGATCTTGGGCATCGCCTTGAGGCGCAGCATGGGGTAGTCGTCGAAATTCGACTGCTCGACGCGGCCGTTCCTGATCGTAATCTTGTCGTAGAGCGCCGCAGTCAGGCCGTAGACGATGGCGCCCTCGACCTGCGTCACCACCGTGTCGGGATTGACGACATAGCCGCTGTCCAGCGCGCAGACGATGCGATGGAGCTTGATCACGCCCTTGTCGCTCACCGAAAGCTCGGCGACGCCGCAGACCAGAGAGCCGTAGCTGTCATGATAGGCGATGCCGCGGAAGACGCCTTGCGGCAGCGGCGTGCCCCAGCCGGCCTGCTTCGCAGCAGCGTCGAGAACGGCGAGCTGCTTGGGATGGTTCTTCAGCAGCGCGCGGCGCAGCTCGTAAGGGTCGCGCCCGCCGGCATGGGCCACCTCGTCGAGGAAGCTCTCCTTGTAGAAGGCGTTCTGCGAATTGTTGACCGAGCGCCAGAAACCCACCGGCACTGGCGTGTTGCGCATGGCGTAGTCGACGAAGAAGTTCGGGAACTCGTAAGGAATCTCGGCGATACCTTCGAGGAAGTTCCGGTCGAGCCCGTTCTTGATCGCCTCGGGCCGCAGCGCGGCGAGGATCGACTGGCCGGTGACGCGCGCCATCCAGGAGACCGGCATGCCGGCGGCGTCGAGCCCGGCGCTGAATTTCGCCATGCTCACCGGGCGGTAGAAATCATGCCGCATGTCCTCCTCGCGCGACCACAGCAGCTTCACCGGCTTGCCCGCCGCCTTGGCGATCACCACCGCCTGGCGCACGAAATCCTGCACTGCGCCGCGCCGGCCGAAGCCGCCGCCGAGCATGGTGATGTGCACCTCGACCTGCTTGCGATCGACGCCCGCCGCCTTCGCCGCCACGGCGAGCGTGGCTTCGGCGTTCTGCGACGGCGCCCAGACCTCGACTTTGCCGCCCGCGACCTGAGCCGTGCAGTTCATCGGCTCCATGGTCGCATGCGCCAGGAAGGGCGCGCGATACTCCGCCTCCACGACTTTCGCCGCGCCGGCGAGCGCGGCCTTGGCATCGCCCGACTTCTCGGCCACCAACGCGTCGTTCGCGGCAAGCCCCTCGCGCAGCATCGCCCAAATGGCGTCGTCGTCGAGCTTGGCGTTGGCACCCTCGTTCCAGACGATCGGTAGCGTCGCCAGCGCCTGGTGCGCCTGCCAGAAGCTGTCGGCGACCACCGCCACTGCATCTCCCATCGGCACGACCTGGCGGAAGCCGGGCATGGTCGCGATCTTTGCCTCGTCATAGGAAGCGAGCGTGCCGCCGAAGACCGGGCATTGCGCCAGCGCGGCGTAGAGCATGCCGGGAATGCGCACATCGATGCCGTAGACCGGCCGGCCCATCACCTTGTCGGCAATGTCGAAGCGCGGCTGCGCCTTGCCCACGAGCTTCCAGTCCTTGGGATCCTTGAGCGTCACCTCGGCGGGCGGCGGCAGCTTGGCGGCCGCCTCGGCGATCTCGCCATAGGTCATGGTGCGGCCGGTGGGGATATGGGTGATGACGCTGTTCTCCGCCTTGAGCTCGGAACGCGGCACGCCCCATTTCTGCGCCGCTGCTGCGAGCAGCATCTCGCGCGCGCTGGCGCCGGCCTTGCGCAGCATCTCCTGGGACTCGCGGATGGCGCGGCTGCCGCCGGTCGCCATCGAGCCGAAGGAATTGTCCAGGTTCTCGGTGGCCGAGGCGTATTCGCCTTTGACCTTGCTCCAGTCGCATTCGAGCTCCTCGCAGACCAGCATGGGCAGCGCGGTGAAGCTGCCCTGGCCCATTTCGGAGCGGGCGATTCGGATGATGATGGTGTTGTCGGGCTGGATAATGATCCAGTTGTTGACCTTGGCGCCGGCGGCGCCGCCTTCGCCTTCGGCCGCGCCGGCAAGTCCGGGCAGTGCCAGGCCGAGCATGAGCCCGCCGCCGGCGGCGGCCGAGCTCACCAAAAAGAAACGGCGGCTGAAAGCGGGGGAGGAGATGTGGGTCATGATCGCCTCCTCACGCCTTGCTCGCCGCGAGGTGGATCGCCTCGCGGATGCGGATATAGGTGCCGCAGCGGCAGATGTTGGTGATCGCCTCGTCGATCTCGGCATCGCTCGGCTTCGGCCTGCCGCGCAGCAGCGCGGCGGCGGCCATCATCATCCCGATCTGGCAATAGCCGCATTGCGGCACTTCGGCCTCGAGCCAGGCTCGTTGCACCGGGTGGCTGCCATCGGGCGATAGGCCTTCGATGGTGACGATCTTCTTCCCTTCGACGGCGCCGGCGGCGAGCATGCAGGAACGCACCGCATTGCCCTCGAGGTGGACGGTGCAGGCGCCGCATTGGGCGATGCCGCAGCCGTATTTGGTGCCGGTGAGGCCGAGTGTATCGCGCAGCACCCAGAGCAGCGGCGTCTCGGAATCGACATCGACCTCTTGCTCGCGGCCGTTGATGTTGAGACGCACCATGATGCTTCCTCCCGGAATCGCGCGCACAATTTATGAGTTAGCGCAGTCTATATCGGATCGCTGGTCGGGCGGGCAAGCCACAGATTTGCAATCGTCGGGCTCAGGACTTCTCCGTGACGACGTAGCCGACACCGCGGATGGTGTGGACTTGCACCGTCGCCTTCGCCTCGGCGAGATGCTTGCGCAGGCGATGCACGTAGACCTCGACGGCGTTTGACTCGATATCGCTCGAAAGGCCGAAGAGGTGGTCCTCGACATGGCGCTGCGCCACCACCGCGCCGGCGCGCCGCATCAACACCTCCAGCACGTCGATCTCGCGCGAGGAGAAGTACCAGGGCCGTGCGCCGACAAACACCTGACGCGCCTCGGTATCGAGCGACACGTTGCCGAATCGGAGCGAATGTCCGAGGAAGTTGCCCGGGCGCCGCAGCAAAGCCTGGATCCGGGCCACCAGCTCCTCGAAGGCGAAGGGCTTGACCAGATAGTCGTCGGCGCCGCTGTTCAGCCCGTCGACGCGCTGCTGCGCGCTGCCGCGCGCGGTGAGGATGAGCACCGGCATCGGATCGTTGCGCTGGCGCAGCTCCCGGACGATCGAGAGCCCGTCGGCGTCCGGCAGGCCGAGATCCAGGATGACCGCGGCAAACCGCGTCCTCGCGAGCGCGGCCGAGGCCGCGCGGGCGGTCCCGGTGACATCGACGTCGAAGCCCTTGGCGGTGAGCCCGGTTTTCAGCAGGCGGGCCATTTCCTCATTGTCCTCGACGATCAGCAATCGCATAGGCTCGCGCCCGCGCTTCGGCTAAAAGCCGAAAGGCCCGAAGATCGCGTCCATGAGCCAGCCGCGATCGGCGCCGGCCGGCTTGGCCTCGCGCATACCGGAAATGCCGGCGCCTTCGCCCTCGGCCGCCGGCGGCGGTTTCCACCAGCCGCCGCCCAGCGCCTGGAACAGCGCCGCGGTATCGGCAAGCCGGCCGGCCTGGGCCTGGACCAGCCCGATCACCGCCTGCTGATAGGTCATCTGGGCATTGAGGAGCGCCAGGTAGTTGACCGCACCCAGGCGCAATTGCGCGCGCACCAGCTCGAGGCTGCGCGCCGCGGTGCTTTCGGCATGCGCCGCCGCCTTCAGCGCGTCGGCGTCGTATCGCAGCGCGTGCAGCGTATCGGCGACGTTCTGCATGGCGGTGATGATGGTGCCGCGGTATTGCGCGACCGACTGCTCGAAGGCGGCGCGCGCCGCACGCTCCTTGTGCAGCAAGGTGCCGCCGTCGAAGATCGGCTGCGTCAGGCTGGCGGCGATGGTCCAGAAGCCGGTGCCCCTTGTGAACAGCCGGTTGGCTTGCGCCGCGGTGGTGCCGACATCGGCGGTCAGAGCAAGGCTTGGCAACC
>JASHRZ010000386.1 GCA_030037055.1 Alphaproteobacteria bacterium | reverse complement strand
CCGATTGGCGCGCTTATGAGTCGAGGCCCTGATCGCCGAGCAGCGCCGCCGCCTCGGCCATCGCCACCGGCTTCCCTGCGAGCAGGACATCCACCGCCGGCTTCTCCCACAAACGCTCCGGTCGCGCCAGCGGATCGCGCTGCGCCAGACGATGCTCCAGCACCAGGCGGCTCACCAGCGCGCGGCGCGCATCGGCGGGATCGCGCGTGCCCTCCCAGGCGAGCAGCACGGCGGTGGCGGCGTTGTAGAGCGCACTGGCGGCGCTGCGCGCTTCCGCCTCGGCCTCGGGATGACGCGCGACATCCTCGGCAAGCAACAGCGCACGATCGAGCGCGCCGCCGAGGCGTTGGCGATATCCTTCCGGCAGCGACGCGGCGCCGAGGCGCCCGGTCAGGCGCTGTGCCAAGCCGCGATGCGCGCCCGCCTTCCCTATGGCGCGGGTGACGAGATCGAGTGCGATAATGTTGCTCGTGCCTTCCCAGAGCACGCCGATATGCGCGTCGCGCACCAGGCGCGCGGTGGCCCATTCCTCGATATAGCCGTTGCCGCCGCGCGCCTCCATGGCGCCGGTGGCCACCGTGATGTTGTCGCGGCAGGCGCGGAACTTGATGAGCGGCGTCAGGATGCGCAGGAGATCCTCGCGGCCCGCCTCCATCGCCTCGGCGGTAAACAGCATCATCGACAGCGCCTGCTCGGTCGGCAGCAGCAGCTTCATCAGTTGGCGGCGCATCAGCGGATGCTCGATCACGGGCCGGCCGAAGGCGCTGCGGCCACGCGCGGCGGCGAGCGACTCGTTGAGGCAGCGCCGCATCATCGCCGCCGCGCGCACGCCATGCGACAGCCGCGACAGATTGACCTGGTCGAGCATCTGCTTGAAGCCGGCCTCGCGCCGGCCCAGGAGATAGGCCTCGGCGCCCTCGAGGCGGATCTCGCCGCTGGCCATCGAGCGGGTGCCGAGCTTCTCCTTGAGCCGCACGATGCGGTAGGCGTTGCGCCGTCCGTCGGCCTGCCTTCGCGGCATGGCGAAGAGCGCGAGACCCGCCGTGCCCGACGGCGCGCCTTCGGGACGCGCCAGCAGCAGCGCCACATCGGCATCGGCATGCGAACAGAACCACTTTTCGCCGTGAAGCCGCCAGGTGCCATTCTCCTGCCGCGCCACCGTCTCGATCGCGCCGACATCGGAGCCGCCGGCCTTCTCGGTCATGAATTGCGTGCCCTTCCACAGCAGCGCCGGGTCCTGGGCGAGCATGCGCGAGAGCAGATAGTCCTTGGTTGCCGGGTCGGCGTATTTGCGGATGAGGTGGATCGAAGTGTCGGTGACGCTGATTGGGCACATCAGCCCGAATTCGCCCTGCACGAAAAGGTACTGGAAGACGTATTTGGCGACCGCCTGCAACGGCCCGGCAAAGCCGAGCATCCCGCCGCGATGGCTCATCGCCTGGAACTGGAAATCGGCGAATGCGATCTGCTCCATTTCGCGATAGGAGGGGTGGTACTCGATCCAATCCTCGTCGCGCCCCAACCGGTCGCGCGCATGCAGAATGGGCGGGTTCTTGTCGGCGATCCCCGCGAGCTCGTCGAGCCTGCCGCCGGCAAGCGCGCCCAGCCGGTCGAAGTGCGGCGCGAGCTGCGTCAGCGCCGGCCGGTCTAGATAATGCGGCAGAAGCTGGCTGAGCCCGTCATCGATGCGGAAGAAGTTCTGCCCGCGGCAATCGCCGGGGATGGGGCTCGCCGCCGTCCCATTCATTCCCGCTCTCCCCTTCCGCGCTCGCGCATCCGCGCCCATTGCTCCTCGCTCAAGCGCTCCAGCGCCGAGAAAGTGCCGGCGCCCTTGAGCCAGCGCCCGCCATCGATGATCACCGCCTCGCCGTTGATATAGGCGGCGTGATCGGACACCAAAAAAGCGGCGAGATCGCCGAGCTCCTCGGGCTGGCCGGGACGGCCCAGCGGATTGTTGGTGCCGTACTCGCCCGGCCGGACGTCGTCGGGCACGAGGCGCTCGCTGGCGCCCGGGGTCGGGAAATTTCCCGGCGAAATCGCCACCAAACGGATTCGTTTCGGCCCCCATTCGACGGCAAGACTGCGCGTCATGGCGAGCACGCCCGCCTTGGCCATGGCCGAGGGCACGGCATAAGGCGATCCGTGAAATGCGGCGCCGGTGAGGATGCTCAGCACCGTGCCGGCATTCCCCGCCGCGATCCAGCGCCTGCCGGCGGCGAGCGTGGCATAGACCGTGCCGTGGAGCGTGATGCCGAGTATGGTATCAACGGCGCGGTTCGACAGCGTCTCGGTGCGGGCGACGAAATTGGCCGCGGCGTTGTTGACCAGGATGTCGAGCGGACGGTCGCGGAAGGCCATGTCCATCAGCGCATCGACTGCCTCCGCGTGGCGAAGATCGACGCGGTGGATGCGCACCGGCCGGCCGAACGCCGCCTCGAATTCCTGCGCGGTGGCGGCGAGCACGGCCTCGCGCCGGCCGCAGATCATGAGCTCGGCGCCGAGCTCGAGGAAGCGGCGGCCCATCGCCTTGCCCAGCCCGGTGCCGCCGCCGGTGATCAGGACGGAGCGGGATTTGAGAAGGTCCGGCGCGAACATGGCCCTTTCCCTGGTTGCGGCGCACAGACGGCGACGACTGCCGTCGCAACCTTTCCCTGGTTGCGACGGGCAGCCTATCATCCGCGGCTCCCGGGAGGAAACCATGCAGCCCTTCGACCTCAGCGGACGCGTCGCCATCGTCACCGGCGGCAATGGCGGCATCGGCCTCGGCATCGCGCGGGGCCTCGCCGAAGCCGGCGCCAGCCTGATCATCGTCGGCCGCGACAGGGAGAAGAGCGAGAGCGCCGCCGCCGCGCTGCGCCAGAGGGGCGCCAAGGCGGCGTGCATCGTCGCCGACGTCGCTCGGGAGCAATCCTGCCGCTCCGTTGTGGCGGACGCGGCACAGGCTTTCGGCGGCGTCGACATCCTGGTCAACAATGCCGGCATCAACATCCGCAAGCGGCCCGAGGACTACACCATCGAGGAATGGAACATGGTGCTGGCCACGAATTTGTCGGGCGCCTTCGTTTTCGCCCAGGCGGCCTATCCCGAGATGGTGCGGCGCGGCGGCGGCAAGATCATCAATATCGGCTCGATGATGTCGCTGTTCGGCGCTTCCTTCGCTGCGCCCTACGCGGCCAGCAAGGGCGGCATCGTGCAGTTGACGCGCGCGCTTGC
>JASHRZ010000385.1 GCA_030037055.1 Alphaproteobacteria bacterium | reverse complement strand
CCCTCCTCGCGCATGCGCCGCCATTCGGCGCGGATGATGTCGATCGATTCGGCGACGCGGGCGTTCTCGCTGGCGACGCCGCCGATGATGAGGCCCGCATGGCGCAGCGGGTCGAGGCCGCTGTAGACGGAATAGGCGAGCCCGCGCTTCACCCTCACCTCCTGGGTCAGCCGCGAGGTGAAACCACCGCCGCCCAGGATGTGGTTTACGACATAAAGCGCATACCAGTCGGGATCGTCGCGCTTGATGCCGGGCTGGCCGAAAGTGACGACGCTCTGCGGGATCGGCAGCCGCGCGAGCAGCAGCGGCGCCTTGGCCGCGACCGCCGCCTCAGGCACCGCGGCGGCCGCAGCCTTCGCCGGCAGATCGCCGAAGCTCTGGTCGAGCAGCGGCTTCAGCACTTCGGGCGTGACGTCGCCGACGACGCCGATCAGCATCACGTCCCGGGCGAAGCGGCTTTTCACCAGGGCGCGCATGTCATCGACGCCGATGCGGGCGATGCTCTCGGGCGTACCCTGATGCGGGCGCGCGTAGGGATGCTCGCCGAAGACATTGCGGAACCACAGACGGCCCGAGATGTGTTGCGGCTGGCGCTGCTCGCGCTCGAGCTCTCCCTGCAGCTGGCCGCGCACCCGCGTCACCGCCGCCGCGTCGAAGCGCGGTGCGGTCAGCGCCAGATGCAGCAACTGCAGCGACGGCGCGAGATTGGCGGCGAGGCTGTGCAAGGAAACGGCGATGTCGTCCTCGCCCGCCTCGACATCGAGCGAGGCGGCGAGATCCTCGAGCCGACCCTGGAAGGCCTCGCTGTCGAGCTCTCCCGCGCCCTCGTCGAGGAGATCAGCGGTCAGCGTCGCAAGCCCGCTCTTGTCCGCGGGGTCGAGCGCGGCCCCGCCGCGGAAGCTGACATCGAGCGTCACCACCGGGAGACTGTGGTCCTCGACCAGCCAGGCGGTGATGCCCTTGGGGCTGACGACCGCCTGTACCTTGGTCGCTGCGAACGCCGGCGCGGCGGCGAGCAGCAGCAGCGCCGGCGCAGCGGCCCGGAGAGCGCGGCGCAGGCTCACGAGGTCGGCTCCGGCAGCAGCACGCCGGTGACGCCGATCTCGTCATGGATGACCAGCCGCGCGGCGGCGTTGACCTCATCGAGGGTCACGGCGCCGATATGCTGCGGCCAGGTCTCGACCTCGTCGAGGCTTCGCCCGGTGGCGAGCGCCGCGCCGACGATCCGCGCCGGCCCGTCGAGGCTGTCGCGGGCATAAACCGCCTGCTGCTGCATGTGTCGCTTGGCGCGGTCGACCTCCTCCTCCGTCAGTCCGTCCTTCACCGCCGCCTTGACCACCGCCTCGAGCGCGGTCTCGAGATCGGCGACGGCAACGCCCTTCTTGGGCGTGGCGTAGAAGCCGAAGCTGGCGAGATCGAGCGCGCCGGGGTCATAGAAGGCGCCGGCCGCGAGCGCCACGCCCTGCTCCAGCACCAGCGCGCGGTAGAGCCGCGAGGTGACGCCGCCGCCCAGCGCCTCCGCCAGCACCTGCAGCGAATAGGCGTATTCCCGGGCGCCGGCAGTGTAGCTCGGCGCGAGGTAGGAGCGGCTCCAGGAGGGCTCGCCGGCGCGCGGGCTGTGCATGACAAGGCGCGTCGAGGCGACCTTGGGCGGCTCCTCGGCGCGATCGCGCGGCGGCACCGGGTGCGCAGGGATGGGCCCGTAATATTTCTCGGCGAGCGCGCGCACCTTCTCCAGGCTGACGTCGCCGCCGATCACCAGCACGGCGTTGTTGGGGGCGTACCAGCGGCGATAAAAATCGATCGCGTCCTCCGTCGTCAGGCCGCGCATCTCGTGCTCCCAGCCGATCACCGGGTTGTGGTAGGGATGGTTGAGAAAGAGCGCGGCGGCGATCTGCTCGCGCAGCAGCGCCGAGGGAACATTGTCGATCCGGGTGTGCCGTTCCTCGACAATGACGTCGCGCTCCGGCAGCACCACGGCGTCGCTCAGCACCAGCCCGGTCATGCGCTCGCTCTCGAGCTTCATGACCAGCTCGAGCCGGTCGGCGGCGACATTCTGGTAAAAGGCGGTGTAGTCGGCGGTGGTGAAGGCGTTCTCCTGCCCGCCATTCTGCGCGACGATGCGCGAGAAGACGCCGGGCGGCGTCTCCTTCGTGCCCTTGAACATGAGATGCTCGAGGAAATGCGCGATCCCGGTCTTGCCGCGATGCTCGTCGGCCGAGCCGACCTTGTACCAGATCATCTGCGTCGCGATCGGCGCGCGATGGCTCTCGATCACCACCACCCGCAGCCCATTGGCGAGCGTGAAGCTTTGGGCGCCGAATTGCTTTTCCGTCTGCGCCCAGGATGGCGCGGGCAGCGCCATCAGGAGGAGGATGAGAAGCCTTGACAGCAGCGCTTTCGCCACGGTGTCCTCCCTGCGGCGCGGATCAACGAGAGACGAACGAGACTAGAACGAGCTCACCAGCGACGGTGCCCTGGTGCGCTCGATGAGCGGGGCGCTGGTCAGGCCTTGCGCGGTCGCGGGGGCGTTGGCCGCCGCCTGGCTGCCCTTCAGCCGCAGCGCCTCCTGATTGGGATCGATCACCTGGTCGGCCGGGGCGGAAGGGGTATCGGGACCGCGCCAGAACAACAGCTTGTCGACAAAGCTCCGATCGATCGGGCTGTTGTCCGCCTTCGCCTCTTGGGCGATGGTCTGGCGGATGTCCGGCGCGGCGCTGGCGGCGCCCGCCTGCTTCAGCAACTCGTTCTCGCCGGCGCTGCGCTGGTCCGCCCCGGGCAGCGCCGCCTGCTCGTCGCCGGCGCGGAAGATGGTCTGCTTCGCCTGGTCGGTGGGCGAGACGTCCTGCGTCGGCTCGGCGCCCGGCCGCGGCGGGCGCAGCGCATAATCCGGCGGAATGGCGAGCGGCGCGCGCGACACCACAGCAAATTCGTCGGGCACCACCTTCTCCAAGCCGAAAGCGCGCTCGAGGCTTTCGCAGCCGCCCAGCGACAGCGCGGCGAGCGCGAC
>JASHRZ010000384.1 GCA_030037055.1 Alphaproteobacteria bacterium | reverse complement strand
TAGCTGGCCTGGCCGCCCAGCACGTTGCGGTTTTCGAACTGGTCCTCCTGGTCGCCGTGCACGGGATCGAACAGGAACTGGGTGAAGTCGTTGAACAGGTTCAGCGAGTTGTAAATGTAATAGGCGCTCGCCGTGAATTGGCCCGGCCCGAGCGCATTATCGTGATATTGCGCCGACAGGCTGCCGCGCATGGCGTGGCCGCCATCCGTCGGGTTGAGCGAACCGAAATATCCGACGGTCGAGACCGCGCGAAACGGGATGTCGGTCGTGTTGGTCCAGACCTGGTGATAGAACATGCCGGTGACCGAGAAGCCGCTGTCCTGGTCGTCGCCGCTATAGCGCAGCACCACGTTCTCCTTGCGCGCGTCGTCCGGAACGACGAACGGCCCGTCGTAATGCTGCACCTCGACCGCTTCGAGAAGATGCTGCCCCTGGCCCACATCCTGCGATTGCGCGGTGAAGAGACGCCCGAAGCCATAGCTGCCGATCGTGCCGGAGGCTTGATCGGCGATCGTGTCGCGATAGCTCATGTGCACGGAGCCGACGGCGCCGAAATCGCCGACATCGGCATAGTAGGGACCTTTCGTGTAGGTGATCTCGTCGGCGAGCTCGGGGATCAGGAAGTTGAGATCGGTGTAGCCCTGGCCATGCGCATGCGTCGGTTGGTTGATCGGCATGCCGTCGACATAGGTTTCGAGGTCGGTGCCGTGATCGAGGTTGTAGCCGCGCATCAGATACTGGTTCGCCTTGCCCTCGCCGCTGTGCAAGGTCACGGTCAGACCCGGTACGGTCTCAAGCAGCTGGCCCGGGCGGTAGGCGGGCGTGAGCTGCAGCTCCTGGTCGGTGACCACCCCTTCGCTCGCAGTCGTCGCGGTGCCGAGGAGCTCACGGCGCGTCGCCGTGACCGTCACTTCCTCCATCGGCTGGCTGTCGTCGGCCTGCTGCGCCAGGGCCTGGACAGCAGGGGCTAGCAAAGATGCACCCGCCAGAAAACAGGTCGTACCGGCACGGCGCACACCGGCGCCGACCGTCACGGCGTTGCAGGACGCGTTGTGCCGGAGCCGTTGGATAAGCATGTTCCCCCCGACCGCCTGACCCTCGACCAGTCGCGGGTGCCCGCCTTGCGCTGCCTTCCGGGTTCTCGCCAGTGGCCTTGGTCACGCGCGGCTCGCCGCTTATAGTTGCGGAGTAGCCACGGCATTGGGCTTACGCCCTCACCGTGTTGCCATTCAACCCCGAAGCGAACCATCGTTGCGATGGTACGGGCGAATCGGTATGAGGTCTACAGAAATTTATCATAATCTTGGATCGCTGAAGGAGAGTATCAATCATGCACCGCGTGACCGTTACGCTCGACGACGACATAATGGCTGAGCTCGACCGCATGATCGAAACGCGCGGCTACCAGAACCGGTCGGAAGCCGTCCGCGATCTCGCCCGCGCCGGCATCAGGCAGGCGAACGAGCAAGCGGACCTCGCGCGCGAATGCGTCGCGGCACTGGTTTACGTCTACGACCACGAAGAGCGAGAGCTATCGAAGCGCCTTACGCGATCCTTCCACGACCACCACGATCTGTCGCTTGCCACGATGCACGTCCATCTCGACCATGCGAGTTGCATGGAAGTCACGGTGCTGCAGGGAAAGATGCGGGAAGTCCAACACTTGGCCGATCAGGTCATCGCCGAGCGCGGCGTGCGCCATGGCCGGGTCTTCATGGTGCCAGTCGAGATCGAAGGGCAAAAGCACTCCCATGGCGGTGGTCCGGCGCACCGGCACCAGCATGTTCACGTGTGCAAGGCCGGGTAAGTTTCCGGTCCCGGCATGTCGAATGGTGACGCTCCCCGGCTTGAGCGCTTTCATGATGGCGATCATTGGCGCCGGCATTGCCGCCCAACTGTTTCCAACTCGCCGGCGCCCCACCACCCGCTCGAGATCCTGAGTCTCGATCGCGCCGGTCCTCGGGCGCATTGGGCCGGGAGTCTGCTCCTTTGGCACGACTCGGTCGTATCAGGAGCGCTCCGGGTAATTCCGCAATGGGATGAAGAGCCGCCATTCCGCCGCTAGACGTACTGCCGCGCCTGCCGCTTGATTCGTTGAACAGTCCCGGTCCCAACTCCAACGAGACGAGCGGTTTTGAGAATTCCGGTTCCCTTGGTGAGCTTAGTCCTCATGCGCTCCTCTCTTGCTGCGTCAAGCCTGGGTCGGCCGAGCCGAACGCGATTGGCCTTAGCGCGCGCCAGCCCTGCCATCACCCGCCATCACTCGCTCTCGGATCATCGCGCGCTCGAACTCGGCGAACACGCCCATCATCTGGAAGAGGGCGCGGCCCGCCGGGGTCGTGGTGTCGACGGCCTGCTGATGAAAATACAGGCCCACGCCGAGGGCGTGGATCTCGGTCAGAAACCCAAGCAGGTCTTCAGCGAGCGGCCGAGCCGATCGACCGACCAGGCGGCAATGATGTCGAACCGGCCGCGCTGCTTAAGGACTTTCTCAAGCTCGCGCTGCTGGTCTTCGGTTGACCGTACGTTCGAACCGTTGACAAGCGCGGGAGGATTTGAACCTCAGAATGGCGGAATCAAAATCCGTGCCGGACCCAGGTTTTCCGCGGATTTTTGGGCCGCGTGTTGCATCCGTGTCGCATTGGCGCCCCGCCCAGGGCTAAAGGGCACCGCCCCGTCCAAATACCCCACCCGGCACCCCCCCCCGGCGCTCGCCTGTGCGCAAGCCGGCCGGCTCTGGGCATTGGCGTACCGCCGGCGATGCCCCGCGCTGGTGGGTGCGCTGGTAGTGCGGTGGGGTGCAGCGCGGCCGCGCGGCTTTGGGGAAGGGCCGCTTCCTGACCGGTTTCTGGCGGGCTGTCCAGGCGCCGCGACGGCGGCGCAAAACCCTTTGCTTCTCGATGCGGACCTAATCTGGATCAAGGTGAGTGCCCCCGCGCTCGGTCGAGACGTTGATAGCGGCCGTTCGAGCGCGCGACGAGCGCCTGACCAACCTCACTGGAATCGCCTACGAAGTGCCTTGTTGATGGTGGCGACGATCTCGCCGAACCGAAAGGGCTTCACCAGAAGCTTCCCATCCGCTTCCTCAACGGTTTTTTTGATGACCCGATCGGGGCGACCTGTCATAGCGATTATCGGTATAGTCGGGTCACGGCGCCGTATCTCCTGAATAAGCTCAATACTCCCGGTCATGCCGGGCATGTCCATATCGGTGAGGATGCAGCTGTGCCGGTCCTGAGGCCCTTGCCGGAGGAACTCGGTGGCAGAAGCAAAATCGACAACTCGGAAGCCCTCGCATTCGAGCAGAAGTCGAATAGAGTCTCGCACCGCGTCGTCGTCGTCGATAACGTATATCGTCCCTCGGATCGCCAAGCTACAACCCCAGTTGCCACTCTCCTAATAGACCTCCTGCGCTCGCACCTTGATTTACATCAACCTGGTTAGTCGCTATGGTTCTGTTTTTGTGAGGGGGCTCATGGCCGCGGAAGGCGAGCAGCATCACTCGCAGCATTGGGATGGGCTGGAAGAAGCATGCAAGATGCTTGTCCACTCCATGGCTGAGCCGCTGACGGCGATTGGCAACTACATTGAAGCTGCCAGGGTCCTGTCCCACAGCGACGCGTCAACGGTGCATGCACGGCTCGGTGAGGTTCTCGAAAAGGCTCACAACGAGGTCAACCGCGCCGGCCGCATCTTGAATGAAATGCGCCAGCTGCTTCAGAAGAAGCCGTGAAATTCGTCC
>JASHRZ010000383.1 GCA_030037055.1 Alphaproteobacteria bacterium | reverse complement strand
GTCGGCGATCGCCTGCACCTCGAGCGGATGCAGCCCGCAGAACTCGCCAATCTGCTCGAAGCTGAGCGACGTGTTCTCCACGAGCCAGACGGCCGTGGCCTTCGGCATGAGCGGCAGAACCATCGATTCCTCCTTTATTGACAATCGCTTATGGTATGGGGCCCAGGCGGCGCCAGGAACGCGCGGCGGTCGACGGTCATGTCCCGGATGGCGGCTATATAGTGGGTCGGCGCCGGCCTGGAAAGGGCTTCAGACCGTCAGCACGATCTTGCCGATATGGGCCGAGCTTTCCATCAACCGGTGGGCTTCTTCCGCTTCGGCGAGCGGGAAGGCGCGATAGATCTGCGGTTTGACCTTGCCCTGCTCTAGCAATGGCCAGACCACGCGCCGCAGCGGGGCGGCGATGGCGCCCTTCTGCTCGACGCTGCGCGCGCGCAAGGTCGAGCCGGTGATCGTGCCGCGCTTCAGCATCAGCGGCATGAGGTTGATCTCCGCCTCCGACCCATGCAGGAAGGCAATGCAGACGATCCGGCCCTCCACCGCGAGCGCGTTGATGTTGCGCTGGATGTAGTCGCCGCCGACCATGTCGAGAATGACGTCGACCCCGCGGCCGCCGGTGGCTTGCTTAACGACCTTGACGAAATCCTCGTGCTTGTAGTCGATGCCGCGCGTGGCGCCGAGGCGCTCTGAGGCATGGCATTTGTCGCGGCTGCCGGCGGTGGCGAAGATCTGATGCGCGCCAAGCGCCTTGGCGAGCTGGATCGCGGTGGTGCCGATGCCGCTGGTGCCGCCATGGATCAGCACCGTCTCGCCGGGCTTGAACTGGCCGCGTTCGAAGAGATTGGTCCAGACGGTGAAGAAGGTCTCGGGCAGCGCCGCCGCCTCGGTCATGCTGAGGCCCTTGGGCACCGGCAGGCATTGCGGTTCCGGCGCGACGCAATAGGTGGCGTAGCCGCCGCCGGTGACCAGCGCGCAGACCGCATCGCCGAGCTTGGTGTAATTGACGCCGAGGCCGACCGCCGCCACCGTCCCGGCGACCTCGAGCCCGGGAATGTCCGAGGCGCCCGCCGGCGGCGGATACTCGCCTTTGCGCTGCATCACGTCGGGGCGGTTGATCCCGGCCGCGGCGACCTTGATCAGCACCTCGCCAGCGCCAGGCAGCGGCATCGGCCGCGTCCCCGGCCGCAGCACCTCGGGACCGCCGGGCTCGGTGATCTCGATCGCGGTCATGGTGGCGGGAAGCGTGGTCATGATGGCGTCCCTGGCTGCGGCTGGCGGCGGATTGCACCTCTAGCCCGAGCGCGCCAGACTGGCAACAGCCTGCGCCCGGAGGAGCCATGGACGAGGAAGACCTGCTGCCGCGGCAGAAGAAGCCGCAGAAAAGGGACCTGACGCCGCTGGCGATCGCCGAGCTCGAAGCCTATATCGGCGAGCTCGAGGAAGAGATCGCGCGCGCCCGCGTCGAGATCGGCGCCAAGAAAAAGCAGCGCAGCGGCGCAGACGCGCTATTCAAGCGCTAAGTGGGAGGCTGCGCCGCGCCTTGGCCCGTGGCGGCGGCCTCCGCTTTAGCATCTCTTAACCGACCCACGCGATACTCCAGTCGCCGCGCGGGGCTCGGCCCCGTTCACCTTCCGGCATCGCTGGCACCTTGCGGCCTTGCACATTATCAGGGGCCGTCACTTGCTGACGGCCCCGCGCCGCATTCGCCCGGCGGATATAGTCCTTGTTGCATTTCGTGTATGGTGGGCTCTCCCTAGGCGTTCTTGCGCGGGAGCTGCCATGGCCGAGGCCAAGTTTCCCAAATTCGCCACGATGGCGCTCCATGCCGGTCAGCGGCCCGACCCCGTCACCGGCGCGCGCGCCGTGCCGATCTATCAGACGACGAGCTACGTCTTCCGCGACAGCGAGCACGCCGCCGCGCTCTTCAATCTCGAAGAGCCCGGCTATATCTACTCGCGGATCGCCAACCCAACCGTCGCCGTGCTCGAGGAGCGCCTCGCCGCGCTCGAAGGCGGCGTCGGCTGCGTCTGCACTGCGAGCGGCCAGGCGGCGCTGCATCTTGCCGTCGCCACCTTGATGGGGGCGGGCGGCCACATCGTAGCAGCCGCCTCGCTCTATGGCGGTTCGATCAACCTGTTGAGGCTGACGCTGCCGCGCTTCGGCATTGCCGCGAGCCTGGTCGATCCCCGCGATCCCGGCGCGTTTTCTGCGGCCATCCGGCCCGAGACGCGCCTCGTCTTCGCCGAGATTCTCGGCAATCCCGGACTCGAGGTGCTCGACATCGACGCCGTGGCGGCGGTGGCGCACGGCGCCGGCTTGCCGCTGCTCGTCGACGCCACTTTCGCCACGCCCTACCTCTGCCGGCCGATCGAGCATGGCTGCGACCTCGTCATGCATTCGGCGACCAAATGGCTGGGTGGCCATGGCGTCGCCATCGGCGGCGCGCTCGTCGATAGCGGGCGCTTCGACTGGCGAGCCTCGGGCAAATTCCCGACCTTGAGCGAACCCTATGCCGGCTATCACGGCATCGATTTTGCCGCCGAGTTCGGACCGCAGGCCTTCATCATGCGCGCCCGCGCCGAGGGCTTGCGCGATTTCGGCGCCTGCATGAGCCCCGCAAACGCCTTCCAGCTCCTCCAGGGAGTCGAGACCTTGCCGCTGCGCATGGCACAGCACATCGCCAACACGCGCTGCGTGCTCGACTTCCTCGTCAAATCCGACGCCGTCGGCTGGGTGTTGCATCCGGATCTCGCGAGCCATCCCGACCATGCACTGGCGCGGCGCCTGATGCCGCGCGGCGCGGGCGCGATCATCAGCTTCGGCGTCAAGGGCGGGCGCGCCGCCGGAAGGCGCTTCATCGACGGCCTCAAGCTCGTCTCTCATCTGGCCAATGTCGGCGACGCTAAGACGCTGGTGATCCACCCCGCCAGCACCACGCATCAGCAGCTCGATGCCGCTTCGCTCGCCGCTGCCGGCATCGGCGAGGACATGGTGCGTCTCTCCGTCGGCCTCGAGGATGCCGAGGACATCATCGACGATCTTGCCCAGGCGCTGCGCGCGGCGCAGAAATCGCCGCTGCGTCCGGCGGCGGAATAGGCCGGCGCGATGGAGTTCATCCTCGACGGCAGGCGCGTCTTCGCCGGCACCGGCGGGCGCGTGGCCGATCCCGCCGCGCCTGCCGTCGTGCTGCTGCATGGCGCCGGCATGGACCACACCATCTATGCCGCGCAGGCGCGCGCGCTGGCGCACCGCGGGCGCAACGTGCTCGCCTTCGATCTCCCCGGCCATGGCCGCAGCGCCGGGCCGGCGCTCCCCAGCATCGCCGCGCTTGCCGATTGGGCACTCGCCGCCGCTTCGGCCTGCGGCGCCGAGCGCTTTCGCCTCGCTGGCCACAGCATGGGCGCGCTCATCGCGCTCGAGGCGGCGGCGCGCGGCGGCACGCGGGTCGAGGCGCTGGCGCTGATCGGCTTCGCGCCGGAGATGCGCGTCCATCCCGAATTGCTTGCTGCCGCGCGCGCGGGCGCGCCGGCGGCGGTCGAGCTGATGACCAGCTGGAGCTTCGCGGTCGCCGGCCAGCTTGGCGGCGCCCGGATGCCGGGCCTCTTTCTCCCCGGCGTCGCCCTCCGGCTGCTCGAGCGCGCCGACAAGGAGAGCCTCGCCGCCGACCTTGCCGCTTGCGATGCCTATCGCGGCGCCGCCGACTCGGCCGCGAAGATCCGCTGCCCGGTGCTGCTGCTGCTGGGCGGTGCCGACCGCATGACCCCCGCGGCGCAGGCGCAGAGCTTTGCATCGCGCTTTGCCAATGCGCGCATCAGAGTGCTGCCAGGGGCGGGGCATCTGCTGCTGATCGAGGAGCCCGGCCTCTGCCTTGAGGCGTTGCGGAGCCTGCTCTGAAGGCTCCTAGCGCTGCTCGTGGCGCCGCCGGCGTATACCACCGGTTGACGCGACTCGCGAGATAGGCGACTCTCCGGATTCCCTTAATACAAAGGG
>JASHRZ010000382.1 GCA_030037055.1 Alphaproteobacteria bacterium | reverse complement strand
GCCAAGCAGAGGGTCGCGCGCTGACGGTCCTACGCGTCGCCGTCGTCCCCCTGTGCGACGCGGTGAGGCCGCCCTTCGGGCGGCCTCTCTTTTTGCGCTCACTGTGGCAGATGCAGGCGCACGCGCAGGCCATGCTGCGGTGAGTCCTCGAGGGTGAGCTCGCCGCCGTGGCCGCGCGCCACGTCGCGGGCGATGGTGAGGCCGAGTCCGACGCCGCCGGTGGCGGGATTGCGCGCGCCGTCGAGGCGGACGAAGGGACGGAACACATTCTCGCGCTCGGCAGCGGGAATGCCCGGCCCGTCGTCGTCGATGAGGATGTCGACGCCGTCGGCGGCGGGCAGCGCCGTCACCCAGATATGGCTGCCGTAGCGCCGCGCATTGCTGAGCAGGTTGGCGATGCAGCGGCGCATTGCGTCGGGGCGCAGCGGCAGCACGTAGTCCTCCGGCAGCGCCAGCGAGATGGTGATGCCATCACGCCGCGCCGCCGCCGCGGCCTCCTCCAGGAGCAGCCCCAGATCCGTATCGCGCGGCTGCTCGGGCCCCTCGCCGCGAGCGAAGTCGAGATAGCCCTGCACCATGCGCTCCATGATCATGACGTCGTCCTTGAGCTCGCTCACCTCCGGCCCCTCCTGGCTGAGGAACTCGAGCGCCAGCCGCATCCGGGTGAGCGGGGTTCGCAAATCATGTGACACTCCCGCCAGCATCTCGGTACGCTGCGTAATCTGGCGACGAATGCGGTCGCGCATCTTGAGGAAGGCAGAGGCCGCCTGGCGCACTTCGGTCGCGCCCTCGAGCTTGAAGTTGGGCACGTCGCGTCCCTTGCCGAAGCTTTCCGCCGCCGCGGCCAGCCGGCGCAGCGCCTTGACCTGATTGCGCATGAACAGCGACGCCACCGCCAGCAGCACCAGCGAGGATCCCGCCATCCACAGCACGAAGATGTAGGTGGTCGGCGTGAACAACCGCTTGCGCGGCGCCGCCACCTGCATCACGCCGTCGCGCAGCTCGATCGAGATCAGGATGTCGCGCGGGTCGAAATCCGCGTCGATCTGGAAGGGGCGGCTCACCCGCTCCTCGATTGCCGCAGCGAGCTGCTCCTCGACGCGGCTGTCGCCCGCCTCGCGTACGCCGCGCGGCAAGGTCTCGCCGGGGCGGAAGCTGAAATAGAGCTCGGTGGTGTCGGCGGCGCGCGAGAGCAGCGCATCGACCTCGTCGGGGCTGTCGGCATAGCGCAGCGCGCCGAGCGTCAGCGCGATGTCGCCGACAACGCCGGTGGCGAGCCGGCGCTCGACGGTGTCCCAATGGCGGTCGTAGAAGATCCAGGTGGCGATGAGCTGCGCCAGCACCAGCGGCAGGATGATGATGATCAGCGAGCGGCCGAAGAGCGAGCGCGGCAGCACCCGCTTCCACCAGCGGCGGTGACTGTCTGCAGCCGGCGCCTGCGCGCCGGCGAGCAGCGCGGGACGGTCAATCTGGCTTGAGGACATAGCCGGTGCCGCGTACCGTCTGGAGGTAGCGCGGGAATTTCGGATCGCGCTCGATCTTGCGCCGAAGTCGGGTCATCTGCACGTCGACGGTGCGGACATTGCCGCTGAACTGCGCCTCCTCGGACAACGCCTCGCGCGACACCGGCTCGCCGGCGCGGCGGGCGAGCGCCAGCAGCAGCGCCGTTTCCGCCGCGGTGAGATGCACGGCGTCGCCGCCGCGATAGAGCTCGCCGCGCGCGAGATCGAAGCGGCAGGCGCCGAAGCGGAGCTCGGCGCCGCCGAGCTGCGGCTGCGGCACGCGCTGCAGGATGTTGCGCACGCGCAGGACCAGCTCGCGCGGCTCGAACGGCTTGCCGAGGTAGTCGTCGGCGCCGCGCTCGAGGCCGTTGATGCGATCCTCCGGCTCGGCCATCGCCGTCAGCAGCAGGATCGGAATGCGGCTCGCCGCGCGCAAGCTCCGGGTGAGGTCGAGCCCGCTCTCGCCGGGCATCATCACGTCGAGCACCAACAGGTCGAAAGCGAAGCTGGCCAGCCTGGCGCGCGCCTCGATCGCGTCGGCGGCCACGGTGACGCGGAAGCCCTGGTCGGTGAGATAGCGGCGCAGCAGCTCGCGCAGCCGTGCATCGTCGTCGACCACCAGGAGATGCGGCTCGGTGCCGTCCATGCCGGCAGTATACACCGAAGCGCTCAGCGCGTCGGGCCGCGCTCGAAGCGGCGGCGGTCGGCCTCGCCGCCGATGATGCCGAGCATGACCTTGCGGAAGCCCTCGACCGCCTGTGCGCCGGCCTCGCGATAGGCCTTGGCGATGCGCTGGCGCTGATTCTCCGAGAGCTGCCGCTCGAGCTCGATGCCCTTTTCGGTGAGCTCGAGCAGACGCTGCCGTCGGTCGCGGCTTCCCGGCCGCTGCTGGATGAAGCCCTGGCGCACCAGCTGCCCCAACACGCGGCTCAGACTCTGCTTGGTGATGCGCAAGATGCCCAGCAGGTCGCTGACACTCATTTGCGGGTACCGGCCGACGAAATAGATGACCCGGTGATGGGCGCGGCCGAAGCCGTAGCGCGCCAGCATGGCGTCGGGCTCGGCGGTGAAGTCGCGATAGGCGTAATAGAGAAGCTCGATCCCTTGGCGCAGCTCCTCCTCGCGCAGAAACAATAAATTGGCGGCGGATTTTACGTCAGGCATATTGACTTATTTTCACCGAAGCTGTTACACGTTATGGGCCGTTGGGGCCATAATGGACCAGAACCCTGATCGGAGCGAGCGGAAGAGGCCGCGATGGACACGACGATCTCGTGGAAAGATCTGGGATTTCGCTACCTCGACACCGGCGTTTACGCCAGGGCCGATTTCCGCCACGGCACCTGGTCGGCGATCGAGCTGTGCTCCGGCGCGAGCCTGTCGCTGCACATCGCCGCCACCTGTCTGCACTACGGCCAGGCATGCTTTGAGGGGCTGAAGGCGTTCCGGCAGACCAGCGGTCGGGTCGCCTGCTTCCGGCCCGACGCTCACGCCCGGCGCATGATCATGACGGCCGAGCGGCTGGCCATGGTGCCGCCGCCCGAAAGCCTGTTTGTCGACACCGTTCGCATGATCGTCGCCCAGAACGACGCCTATGTTCCGCCCTTCGGAACCGGCGCGACGCTCTATGTCCGGCCGCTGCTCATCGGCACCAGCGCAGTCATTGGTGTCCATCCCAGCGACGACTATGCATTTGTCGTCTTCGCCATGCCGGTCGGTCCCTATTACAAGGACGGCATGGTGCCGGTGCGCGCCTATGTCCAGGAGGCGTATGACCGCGCTGCGCCACATGGCGTCGGCCACGTCAAGGCCGCCGGCAACTACGCCGCCGGCCTGATCGGCGATATCGAGGTCAAGGCGAAAGGCTTTCCCGTTTCGCTCTATCTCGATTCCGCGACGCACAGCCTGATCGACGAATTCGGCACCTCGAACTTCATCGGCATCACAAGCGACGGCCGCTACGTGACGCCGAAATCGACTTCAATCCTGGAAAGCATCACCAATGACAGCCTCAGGGTCATCGCCGCCGATCTCGGCCTCAAGGTCGAGCACCGGCCGGTGCGCTGGGACGAGATCGAGAATTTCGTCGAGATCGGCGCCTGCGGCACCGCCGCGGTGATCACGCCGATTTCGTCGATTACGCGCGGCGATGAGACGCTGCGCTTCGGGCCGGAGGACAGGCCGGGAAAGACGCTGCAGCGGCTCTATGAGGAGATCCAGGGCATCCAGTACGGCAAGATCGCCGACCGGCATGGCTGGATGATGCCCGTAGGCTAGGCAGCTGTCGCTCCGGGCACCTCACCTGCGGGAGCGATCATGAGCATTCGTGTCGAGAAGGACGGACCGATCACCACGGTGATCATCGACCGGCCCGAGGCGCGGAACGCGGTAAATCCGGCGATGGCGCAGCTTCTGGCCGACGCCTTCCTCGCTTTCGATGCGGACGAGAGGGCCAAGGTTGGCGTGCTCTACGGCGCGCACGGCACGTTCTGCGCGGGCTTCGATCTCAAGGTGGCAGCGACGGAAGCCGGCAGCCGCTGGGCGAAGCCCGACGGGATCGGGCCCATGGGGCCGACGCGGCTGCTGCTGAAGAAGCCGGTGATCGCCGCGGTCGCGGGCCACGCGGTCGCGGGCGGGCTCGAGCTCGCCTTGTGGTGCGATCTGCGCGTCGCCGAGGAGAATGCCGTGTTCGGCGTGTTCTGCCGGCGGTGGGGCGTGCCGCTCATCGATGGCGGCACGGTGCGGCTGCCGCGGCTCATCGGGCAGGGCCGCGCTCTCGACATGATCCTCACCGGCCGGCCGGTGGGCGCGGCGGAGGCGCTGGCGATCGGGCTCGCCAATCGCGTCGTGCCGGCAGGGGCCACGCGCAGGGCGGCCGAGGCGCTCGCCCGCGATCTCGCCGCGCTGCCGCAGATCTGCCTCAGGAGCGACCGGCTCTCGGCCTATGAGCAATGGGACCACGACCTCGCCGCGGCGATGGCCAACGAATTCCGGCGCGGCGAGACGGTGAAGGCCAGCGGCGAGTCGCGCGCGGGCGCATTGCGCTTCGCCAAGGGCGCCGGACGCCACGGCGCGGCCGATCGCTGAGCCCGCTCCGTCGCGCTTCGCGCGGCGCGCGCGGCGGCTACTCGCCGATCCAGCGCTTGGCGGCGTTGTCGTCGCTGGCCTGGGCGTCAACCCAGCGGGGACCTTCCGGCGTCTCTTCGAGCTTCCAGAATGGCGCCTTGGTCTTGAGCCAGTCGATCAGGAACTGGCAGCTGTCGAAGGCTGCCTGGCGATGCGCCGAAGCGGTGGCGACCAGTACGATGCGCTCGCCGGGCTCGAGCCGGCCGTAGCGGTGGATGATCAGCACCGCCTCCAGCGGCCAGCGCTGGCGCGCCTCGGCCTCGATCTCGGCGAGCGCGCGCTCCGTCATGCCGGGATAATGTTCGAGCGTCATGGCGCCGATGCGCCGCTCGCCGGCGAGGTCGCGCACCAGGCCGATGAAGCTGGCGAGCCCGCCGATACCGGTCTTGCCGCGGGTGAGCGCCTCGAGCTCGGCGCCGACATCGAAATCCCCGCGCTGGACGCGGATCATGGCTCAGCCTCCGGTCACCGGCGGAAACAGCGCCACCTCGTCGCCGGACCGCACCGCATGGTCCCAGCCGACATATTCCTGGTTGACCGCCACGCGCACCGTCTTGGCGTCCTTGAGCGCCTCGGCGAAACCGGGGCCGCGGGTTCTCAGCCAGTCGAGCAGGGCCGCCACCGTGGTGACGCCGGCCGGCGGGTCGATGCGCTCTTCGGCAATCCCGATCTTGGTGCGCAGCCAGGCGAAATAAAGCAGCTTCATGGCTTCTCACCTATGGCACCGCGCGGGTCATTTCAACCACTATTGCGCCAGGAACCCGCCATCGACCGGCAGCGTATGACCGGTCACCAGCGCCGAGGCGCGGCTCGCCAGATAGAGCACGGCGCCGACGATGTCGGCGGGCTCGCCGATGCGGCCCATCGGCGTGCGCCGCTCGATCTCCGCAACCGCCTCCGGCTGCTGCAGCAGCTGGGCGGTGAGCGGTGTGCGAATATAGGTCGGCGCCACGGCGTTGACGCGGATGCCCTGGCGCGCCCATTCGACCGCGAGCGCGCGCGTCAGATTGACCACCGCCCCTTTCGAGGTCTGGTAGGCGACGTTGGGATAAATGCCGCCGGAGAAGCCCATGATCGACGCGATGTTGACAATGCGGCCGGCGCCGTGGACCAGCATGTGCCGCGCTGCTTCGCGCGCGCAGAGGAAGGAGCCAGTGACGTTGACCGCCATCACGCGCTCCCAATCCGCGGGCGCGAGCTCGAGCGCGGGCTTGCGGATGGCGATGCCGGCGCTGTTGACGAGCACATCGAGGCGTCCCCAGCGCCGGGCGATTTCGGCGAAGACGCGCTCGACGGCAACGGGATCGCTCACCTCGAGCGGCCAGGCCTGC
>JASHRZ010000381.1 GCA_030037055.1 Alphaproteobacteria bacterium | reverse complement strand
CGCTGATGGGCGCGCCCGAGCGGCCGGCAAGCGAGGTGGTGGCGAGCCTTGTCGCGAGCCTCGGCCTGCCGGGAAGGCTGCGCGATGTCGGCATCGAGCGCGAGGATCTGCGGCCCATCGCCGAGCACACCATGCACGACCCGCCGGTGCGCGCCAATCCGCGACCGATCCGAAGCCCCGAGGACATCCTAGAGATCCTGGAACTCGCGTGGTGAGCGGCCCTGCCCGGCGGGGAGCAGACGAGGACATGGTCAGACGCCTACGGCACGACAAGGCGCCAAGCATCGCCGTCGCGCGCGACGCGGCCCGCGGTGGCGCCGGCGAAATGGGTGCCGATCATCAGCACCGCCGTGCCGGCCAAACGCTCGAACATGTCGTGGCGGGTGCGCCGCGCCAGCTCGGGATCGTGATCGGCAGCCGATGACCAGTGGGGCCGCGCCAGCTGGCAGGGGTGGTGGAGAAAGTCGCCGGTGATCAGCGCTTCTTCACCGCGCGAGGCGATGCGCAGGCTGACATGGCCGGGCGTGTGGCCCAGCGTCGGCACCAGGCTCAGCTCGTCCGAGATGCGCTGGTCGGTGGCGACGAGATCGACCAAGCCGGCATCGAAGACGGGCGCCACCGAATCGGCGAAGACTGCGCGCTGGCTCTCGTTCTCGCGCTGCTCTCGCCAATGCTCGAACTCGGCGCGCCCCATCAGGTAGCGCGCATGGGGAAATGTGGCGACCCATCTTCCATCCACCAGCATGGTGTTCCAGCCGACATGGTCGACATGGAGATGGGTGCAGAGCACGATGTCGATGGCCTCGCGCGGATATCCGGCCAAGGCGAGGTCGGCGAGAAAGCCGGTCTGCATCCCGTTCCACTGGGGGAGGGCGCGATGCTGCTTGTCGTTGCCGACGCAGGTGTCGACGATGACGCGGCGGTCCCTCGTTTCCACCACCAGCGCGTGGACGCTCATCTTGAGCCGGCCCTCCGCATCGGCGAAATGCGGCCTGAGCCAAGCGATCGGCAGCACCGCCTCGCGCGTGGCATCAGGCAGGATGAAGCGGCTGCCGCCCACCACCTCGAACTCGACGATCTTGGTCACCGTGACGTCGCCGATCCGCCAGCGCATCCTCTAGCGTCTCCTCAAGGGAGACTCTAGCAGCGTCCGGCGGCGTGCGCCGGAAAAACTGCGGTTGAATCCCTTAGCGGGTTGGCCAGCCCGGTGCGGCTCTTGCGGCTGGTGTCGCAACCGCTGGCGCCGGCACGGACAAATTCGCTTCGCGAGTTTGCCTAGTGCTTTTCGATCTCGGCGGCGGCGCGGTCGAGGATTTTGGTGACCGCCCGCACCTCGGCGGCATCGAGCGGGCCGCGCCCGAGGCGGATGCGCAGGGCCAAGCGGAGATTGTGCATGGCGCGCAGGATTTCCGGTGCCGGGCCGCCGCCGAAGGCCGCCGCCGCCGCCGCCATGCGCTCCAGCACCTGGTCGAGCGCGGCGCGGTTGGCCGCGAGGAAGGCGGTGCCTTCTTCGGTGACGGCATAGGCCTTGCGCGCGCCGTCGCCCTCGGCGGGACGGATATGGCCGAGCTCCTCGAGCATGGTGAGGGTCGGGTAGATGACCCCCGGGCTCGGGCTGTACATGCCGCCGAATTTCTCCTCGATCGCCTTGATCAGCTCGTAGCCGTGGCGCGGCTTTTCGGCGATGAGATGGAGCAGCAGATAGCGCAGATCGCCGTGGTCCAAGATGCGGCCGTGCATGCCGCGGCGGAAGCGGCCGCGATGGCGGAAGCCGAATTCCTCACCGAAGCTGCGGGCATGCCGGCGCTCGCCGTAGCCTCGTGGCTGGTCCTGCGGATGGTCGGGACAGTGCCTGTGTCGCAAGGGAAACTCGATAGGGTTTCGATATATCGAGATTTACTATGTATCGAGAAGCTATCTGGTTCAAGCCCCATCTGCGGTTTGCCGGGAGTGCCGTAGAGAGGCCAGCCTTCGGTCTGGTCTCTGTCACCGCCGCTCTGGAGGCTTTCTGCAGGACTGGACGCCTGGGCCTTCGGCCAGCCCGGCATAACGTGTAAGGCCAACAGCATCGCGTTCGATCAAGGTGGTAATCCACTCGAGGGCGAAACGGGTCAAGACAGCGAAGAAATGGCCGGATACGATCGGCGCCACGGGGCGTTGTGAACAGGACTTCACCAATCGAGATGCTGCGCGTTCGTGTCACGGAAATAATAATATTTCATGAACTCGACGATTTATTTGGTTAATCGCATGCGTTTACCGTTAAACAGCGGGTTTTACTAAAATACTACTAAAATTCGTGGCGAATGTTCTGGGGATCGCACCCCGGATGGTTTCTAATCCGTAAATCGAATGGGCCGGTGCCTGCTCGTGCCTGCCCCGGACTCCCGGAAGCTCTCGTCAGAAGCGGAGGGACCATGCCCGATATTTTCGCCCGAAGGATTCGCTGTGGCCTCGTTCGACCGACCTATCGCGCGATGATCATCGCGGGATTGCTGAGCTCCTCGCTCGCCGGCGTCGCCGCCGCCGAAACGCCGGCAGCGCCGCCGCTGGCGCTGCCCGAGCCGGAGGCCGCCCGGATGCGCGCCGAGAAGGATGCGCAGCTCATCGCCGGCGTCGACGAGGACGTGCAGCGCGCCATCCGGAACGCCACGCGGGTCGTCGGCATCGAGACCAGCTACCTCATGGTGGTCGCCCAAAGAGAGTCGAGCTTCGACCCGCGCAAACATGCTCGGCAAACGACGGCAACCGGCCTCTACCAATTCACCGCCGGCACCTGGCTGCGCCTGGTCCGAGCCTTCGGCGCACGGCATGGGCTTGGCGCCTATGCGGAGCATATCGTCCTCGACCGATCCGGCGCCGTGTCGATGCCGAACGATGCCCTCTGCTCGAAGCTGCTGCGGCTTCGCGCCGATCCCCAGGTCTCGGCGCTCATGGCTGCCGAGCTTGCGCGCGACAACCAGATGCGGCTCATGCATATCCTCGGCCGCGAGGTGACGCCGGCGGAAGTCTATATGGCGCACCTCCTTGGCGTCACGCAGGCGGCGCGCTTCATCGAAACCGCACACTCCGCTCCTCATACCGCGGGCGTGCAGTTGCTGCCCACGGCCGCACGGGCAAATCCGGGCGTCTTCAATCCGCGCGGCCGCGTCGCCTCTGCCGGCGCGATCGTCAGCACGATCAAATCGAGTTACCAGCGCCAGGAGCTGCGGTTCGTCCAGCGTAACGCGAAGACCGGAACCGCCCCCACACCGGCGACGACCCGCAGATCGGATACCCTGGCCGATTTGTCGGCCCACGGCGCTGCTTCAGGAAACCTGTCGATCGGCGCAACCTTGATATCGACCGGCGGTCTGGAGATGGGATTCGTTCGATCCTTCGGCCAACAGGTTCCTCCTCGCCCGACCCTGCTCGGCACCTCCTCCGTCGCCCCTTCCGTCAACCCGCTCTCCCTCCAGAGCGCGCTTTAGTACGGACAATCGCAAATCCATTGCTCCGGGCAACCGGCTATGGGCCGGTTCGGCTATGCTGCGCGTACCGGCAGCCCGTGTATACTTTGCGGGCGCCGCGGTCGAGGCGGACATCAAATTCAGCGAGGGAGGAGCGACATGACGAAGGTCAATCTGACGACGGAACTGCCGGTTTCTGCCGAGACGGTGTGGGCGACGATCGGCAACTTCGACGCGCTCGCCAAGTGGCATCCCGCCGTCGAGAAAAGCGAGGAGTCGAAACAAGGCGGCGCGGTCATGCGCAAGCTGTCGCTGCGCGGCGGCGGCACCATCGTCGAGCGCCTCGAAGGCAAGGACGACAAGAGCCGCACCTACAGCTACTCGATCCTCGAGAGCCCGCTGCCGGTGAGTCGCTACAAATCCCAGATTAAGGTGCGCCAAGGCAAGACCGCGTCGAGCTGCGTCGTCGAATGGTCGAGCGAATTCGAGCCCGCAGGCGCGCCCGAGAGCGACGCGGTGAAAATCGTGCGCGGCATCTACGAGGCTGGATTTCAAAGCTTGCAAAAGATGTACGGGAAGTAGGCGAAGAGCGGCGCGCGCGTATGGATTTGCAACTGGCGGGAAAGACGGCGCTGGTGACCGGGGCTAGCATGGGGATCGGCCGCGGCATCTCGCTGGCGCTGGGGAAGGAAGCGGTGCAGCTCGCCGTGACGGCGCGACGGCGCGAGAAGCTCGAGAGCCTCGCGGCGGAGATCGAGGCGGAAGGCGGCGAGCGGCCGGCCATGATCGTCCAGGACATCATGGCGGGGGACGCGCCTTCGCGCATCGCCGAGGCGGCGATGGCGGCGTTAGGCACGGTCGAGATCCTGGTCAATTGTGCTGGCGGCAGCCGGCCGCTGCCGCTCGATGCGCCCGAATCGGCTTGGGAGGAAGCGATCACCCTCAACTTCACCCGCCAGCGCCAGCTCACCCACGCGCTGCTGGCGCAAATGATGGCGCGGGGCTGGGGCCGCATCATCAACATCACCGGCAAGTCCGAGCCAGAGCGGGTCAACGCCGCCTTTGCCGCCAAGGCGGCGATGCATTCCTGGGCGAAGGGCCTGTCGCGCGATGTCGGCCG
>JASHRZ010000380.1 GCA_030037055.1 Alphaproteobacteria bacterium | reverse complement strand
CGCGATCGCATCGGCCGCATCGTCCTCCTCGTCCGGTTCGCGCTTGGCCGCCAGCTCCGGCAGCAGCACCTCGGCCAAAGGCAGCGCGGCCTCGCGCCGTTCGGCCGCGAGCGGCGGCGGGGGCGGCAGGACGATCACCGGCGCGGGCGCGGCCGCCGCCTCGAGCTCCCCCTGCGTCTCGCCGCCGGCGGTGAGGTCGCCGCGCTTGCCGCTGGGCGCGATCGGCATGTTCCGCCGCTTGACTCGCACCGAGGTGAGCGAGGCGGCAGGCTCCAGCGGAGAGCGCGGCGAGACGTCGGGGGTCATTGGGGCTGATCGGGGCGGGTGCGGCCGAAGCCGAACGCGGTGCAGCTGCCGGTGGGCATGCGGCCCCGCTCGAGACAGGCGCAATGTCCGGCCATCAGCGGCGGCAGGATGTGGTCGATGTAATGATCAACGGCGGCGAGCATCAGCGCGTGGTTGCTGCGGCCGAGATGCGCCGCGGCAAGGCGCAGGCGCAGATGGCGCTCCGAGCGCATGCGCAGGCTTACCCGTATCGTGTCCTCGCCGGCGCGCTCGCGCTCGCGCGGCGGCTTCGGCAGGAACTGGACGGTGCCGCTCGTCTCGCCCGGTGGCCGCGCCGCGCTCGGCGCGGCATTGCGCCTGGCGGCGAGAAGCGATGCGGTGAGCGAGGCGGCCTTCATGACGCCTCTTGCTGGCCGAGCAGGATCGGCTCGATCTCCTGCTTCGGCGGCGTCGAGAGCAGGGTCGAGGGCAGCATGGTGCGGAAGTCGCGGTTGAGCCGGTTGGCGAGATATTCCCACAGCAGCGATATTTCCTCCGCCGAGCGCGCCTCGCCGGGCACTTCCATAACCGTGCGGCCGTCGATCATGCTGGCGGCGTAGCCGGTGCGGTGGTGGATGATGACCGGCGCCAGCGTGCCGTGCTGGGAGAGCGCCATCACCGCCTCGGCGGTGATGCGGGCGCGCGGCGTCGCGGCGTTGATGACGAAGACCAGCGGCTTGTTGAGACGCTCGATCAGCTCTACGGTGGCGCCGGCGGCGCGCAGATCATGCGGGCTCGGCCGCGCCGGGATGATGACGAGGTCGGCGAGGGCGATGACCTCGGTGATCGTCGCCTCGATGGCCGGCGGCGTGTCGACCACCAGGAGCTTGATGCCGAGCTCGCGCATGCGCTGGATGTCGGTGGCGAGCCTTCCGGTGCTAGTACGGGCGAAGAGAGGCGTCTCGGCCGTGCGTGCGTTCCACCATTCCGACAGGCTGCCTTGGGGGTCGGTGTCGACCAGCGCCACAGGGCCGAAGCCGGAGCGGTCGGCCTGGACGGCGAGATGCCCGGCCATCGTTGTCTTGCCAGACCCGCCCTTCTGGGACGCGACAGCGATAATGTGCATGCAGTCTCTCCAAACGACGCGGCCGGCGCTTGCGAATTCCCGGTCGTGCACAGTCTTCGTTCACCGCCGGCCGGATCGTACAATAATTCCCCGAAGATAGGTGCAGGTATCAGAGAATATTTTCGCCGGTGTTTCTTAAAAACTAGGTTCAAAACCTTACCCGCCGGTTAATAAATCTATTTCGAATTTTAGTGAATTTGAGGGATGGCTTGGGTCGCCCGTCACCGCTCGCGCGGCGTCAGGTCGAAGACCTCGGCGAAGGCGTGGCGCAGCGCCGCGTCCACCTCGGCCATCGCGGCCCTCCGGCCCAGGCGGGCGAGCGAAGTGACGTCATGCTCGCTGACCCCGCAGGGCACAATGCCGCGGTAATGGCTGAGATCGGGATCGACATTGAGGGCAACGCCGTGAAAGCTCACCCAGTGGCGCACGCGCACCCCGATGGCGGCGATCTTGCTCTCGCGGCCGCCGCCCTCGTCGATCCAGATGCCGACCCTTCCCGGGCGCCGCTCGCCCTTGAGATCGAAGCGGGCAAGGGTGCGGATGAGCCATTCCTCGAGGCCGCGCACATAGAGGCGCAGATCCGCGCCGCGGCCGAGGTCGAGCATGACGTAGCCGACGCGCTGGCCGGGGCCGTGATAGGTGTACTGGCCGCCGCGACCGCTGCGATAGACCGGCAGGAGCGTGGGATCGATGAGATCGCGGTCGCGGGCGCTGGTGCCGGCGGTGTAGAGCGGCGGATGCTCCAGCAGCCAGACCAGCTCCGGCGCGGTGCCGGCGCGAATGGCGGCGACGCGCGCGTCCATCGCCGCGACGGCCGCCTCGTAGGGCACCGGCGCCTCGCTGACCTGCCATTCGATCTCGTCCATCGCCTTCTCTCCCGCCGCCATCCCGCTTGATATGGCCCCGGGGATTTGGTAATCAGCCGGCCCACCAGCGGCAATGTGAAACTTCGCGGACGCCGTTGCAGCATTGCGGTCGTGGCGGAATTGGTAGACGCGCTAGCTTGAGGTGCTAGTGCCCGAAAGGGCTTGGAAGTTCGAGTCTTCTCGACCGCACCATCCCTCCGGTCCCGATGAATAGGCACGGCGTGCGCCCGGCAGCAACCCCGCGGGATGGCTCGGCGCCTTTCGGGTGGTATAGAAGGAAGCGCAAACCGGAGAGAGACCCTCATGGCGGAGGAATTGCGCGAGAGCGCGCTCGAATATCACCGGCTTCCGACGCCGGGCAAGATCGGCATCGTCGCCACCAAGCCGCTCGCCAACCAGCGCGACCTGGCGCTCGCCTATTCGCCCGGCGTCGCCGCTGCCTGCACGGCGATCGCGGCCGATGCCGGGGAGGCCTCGAGCCTCACCGCGCGCAGCAACCTCGTCGGCGTCATCACCAACGGCACGGCGGTGCTGGGGCTGGGCGCGATCGGCCCGATCGCCGCGAAGCCGGTGATGGAGGGCAAGGCGGTGCTGTTCAAGAAATTCGCCGGCATCGACGTCTTCGACATCGAGGTCGACGAACGCGATCCCGACCGGCTGGTCGAGGTCATCGCCGCGCTCGAGCCCACCTTCGGCGGCATCAACCTTGAGGACATCAAGGCGCCGGAATGCTTCGCGATCGAGGCGAAGCTGAGGAAGCGCCTCAAGATCCCAGTCTTCCACGACGATCAGCACGGCACCGCGATCATCGTCGGCGCCGCCATCCGCAACGGGCTCAGGATCGTCGGCAAGAGGCTGCAGGAGGTGAAGCTGGTGTCCTCGGGCGCCGGCGCGGCCGCCATCGCCTGCCTCGATCTGCTGGTCGATATGGGCCTGCCGGTCGCCAACATCATTGTCACCGACAAATACGGAGTGGTCTGGCGCGGCCGCAAGGAGGAGATGGATCCGCGCAAGGAGCGCTACGCCAAGGAGACCGACGCCCGCTCTCTGGGCGAGGTCATCGGCGGCGCCGACATCTTCCTCGGTCTTTCCGCGCCCAATGTGCTGAAGCCGGAAATGGTGGCGAAGATGGCCGGGCGGCCGCTCATCCTGGCGCTCGCCAATCCCGACCCGGAAATCGCGCCGGAGGCGGCGCGCGCGGTGCGGCCGGACGCGATCATCGCCACCGGGCGCACGGATTATCCGAACCAGGTGAACAACGTCCTGTGCTTTCCCTTCATCTTCCGCGGCGCGCTCGATGTCGGCGCCACCGCCATCAACGAGGCGATGAAGCTCGCCTGCGTCGAGGCGCTGGCCGATCTGGCGCTGGCCGAGCCCTCGGACGTGGTGGCGGCCGCCTATGGCGAGACGCCGCTCACCTTCGGCCCGGACTATCTCATCCCCAAGCCCTTCGATCCCCGCCTCATCCTGCAGCTGGCGCCGGCGGTGGCCAAAGCGGCGATGGACTCCGGCGTGGCGACCCGGCCGATCGCGGATTTCGCCGCCTACCGCCAGCGGCTCACCCAGTTCGTCTTCCGCTCCGGGCTTGCCATGAAGCCGCTCTTCGACCGGGCGCGCACCGATCCGCG
>JASHRZ010000379.1 GCA_030037055.1 Alphaproteobacteria bacterium | reverse complement strand
AGCAGCAGGATGGTCTGCTCGTGCGGCGGCGGGATCTGCGGCATGAGCCGGCCAAGCTCAGGCCGCGCCAGGCTTTCCGGCACAATGGGCAGCTTGTAGGCGTCCTTGCCGAAGAGCAGGTCGCGCACCGCGAACCACATGGTGTCGTGGCCGCCCTCGCCCTTCTCGGGACTGCCGCCCTCGTCGAAGCCGTGCGCCTTCATAAGGCCGCGGGCGAGATGGCCGGTCGCCGTGCCTGAAATATCCTCTTCGACGATGGCGGCGAAATCCGGCGGCACGAACTCGGCGAGCCTTCGCCCGCGCGCCTCGATGAAGCCGGTGATGGTGAGCGAATTCCACAAGGTCTGGCCGAGGCCGAGATCGAGCAGCAGCCTCTGCTGCTCGAAGCTGGGGTAATTGCCGCGCCTCAGCAGCCGCGTCGATGCGTCGATCAGCGGGAAGCCGCGCTCGACGAGCGCTGCCTGCCAGGCGCGCACCGCCGGCCAGCGGATGAGGGTGCGCGGCGAGAGATAGGCGCCCGCGGCATCGAAGCCGCCATGCAGGCGATAGCCCGCCTCGATCTGCGGCCTGGCATAGCGATGCTCCGCCAGCAGCTCCGCTTCGCTGTAGACCAGCTGGGTCATGACCCGATTTTCCCTTCGAGGAGTTTGTGCCGTCGCGCCGTCTCGCTGGCGCCGGCGGGCACGAGCGCGCGCGTCAGGAAGCGCGCCACGGTGTCGACAAGCTCGGCGCGGCGGTCACGGCCGCAACTCGCCGCGCCGCGGATCAGGCCGACGATGGCGTGGCCCGCCACTTCGGCGTCGTAATCGGCATGGATGGCGCCGACCCGCGCGCCGGCGCGGATACGCGCCGCCCATTGTTCGGCCCAGCGCTCGACCAGCGACACGCCGGCGCGCCCGCTGCTGGCGATCACCGAGACATCGGTCATGGCGGCCTTGAGCACGCCCGGATTCTGCGCGGCATAGTCGAGCATTGCCTCAAGCGCTGCGCGCAGTTGCGGCTCGACCCCTTCGATGCCCGCGAGCCGGGCGCCGACGAAGGCCTCGAGCTCGGCGCGCGCCGCCTCGGCGAAGGCGAGGAAGCAGTCCTGCTTGTCGGCGAAATGAAGATAGAAGGTGCCGTAGCCGAGATCGGCCGCCTGCGCGATGTCCTGGGGACGCGTCGCGTGATAGCCGCGCTCGGTGAAGAGCCGGCGCGCCGCAGCGAGCAGCCGTTGCCGGCTCTCGGCCTTGCGCCGGTCCGCCCGCGCCGACGGCGCGGCGTCTTGCTGCGCCGGGACCATTGCGTCACCTCCGACACTGATTATTTGTCATTTCTGACAAATCGTCAATGACGCGCGATGGCGCGAACCGGGACCGAAACCTACGAGCGCGGTGATGTCAGCAGGCCCCTTGGTGCTGCAGACGGTCAGGGGAGCCGGCTGATCGGCTCCCCCAGTCGGTGACGTTCCAGACGACGCGGTCTACGCCTTCGCCGCCGCCTTTTTGGTCAGGGCATTGGCCAGTTGCCCCGAGACATATCCGAAGAGTGCGCCGATCACCAGCGAGACGATGAGCAGAACCAGCGGGTTGGCGAAGTTGGCGGCACCGAGATTGTCCAACGCCGAGGGCTGGTGAAGCGAGTAGCCGACAAGCGCGGCATAGCCGTACACATTTGCGGGGACCGTCGACAACTGCTCGACGGACGCCACGATCACAAGAAAGAACACGGTCACGCCGACGACGATGGCCGGCCAGACTGCACCCAGGGCTGCGATTGGGACATGGACGATGATAAGGAGTGCAATCCAGGCGATGATCGCGCCGTAGATGGTACCGGCGATGGTCTTGACCAGTGCTTTGTTGTCGCCGCCGGTATGGAAAAAGCAGCCCCAGGCGATGAAGCCGGCCCATACCAGCACGAATCCGGTAAGCGGGCCAAGCGCCAGAAACGCCCAAATGGCGCCTAGGACGGCAATACTTAGAGATAGAGCTACCAACTGTGGCATGGCGAACCTCCCCCTGCTTTTTCGAGTGCCGCTCGCGCTGCTTTGGATGTTGCCAAAGCGTCTTGCGTCAATGATCTCGCCATTCTCGACGCTGGCTGTCAATTGGGATCGTCAAGGAGTCAGTCCAGGGAACGGGCCGCCACCGGCCCTTGCGGGCGGATTTGGGCCGGTAACCGCAAGCCGCGCTATCGCCATCCGATCTCTTCGCCAAGCGCCGCGCGCAGCCTCGCGACGATGCTTTTTCAGTCGCCGGGCAGCGGCACGCGGAAGAGCCGGGCACCCAGGGGCTGTCCGCGCGGTCGAGGAGCCAGTGCCAGTTGGGCGCAAAGGGGAGCAAGATCCAGACCCGGCTTGGCCATTGCCCCGGCGAGGGGCGCGACCGCCGTGTCAACCGAGATCACGAGGTCGAGCGCGGCTACGACGCCGGCAGTATCGGCGAAATCCCTCAACTCCTCGCCGAGGCGCAAAATGCCCTTATTGGCGCCGAGCAGCGCCCGGTCCTGCGCGCCCACTTCGCCCCCGCAGGCGCCGCAAGGTGCGGAACGGACGCCGGCACGTCTCGACCCGCGTCTTGAACGCGAGCGGCAGCCGACAATGAACGTCGAAGGGACGCAGCGCTTCTCCTCCGGCGACAGCACGCTTTAGGCTGCCGAGGATGCGACCAGCGCCCGCGAGGGGCTGCACCTCGATCAGGATGCGCGCGCCCAGCGCCGCCACGGAGGGCGCATAGCGCCAGAACTATATCGTGTCGGCCAGCCCATGCTCGGCGTAAGCAGGATGGTATTGGCGGCGATGTCGCCCAGCCAGAGCGGTTGCGGGCGCGGCGGCAAGACGGCGGGCGCGCGGCCGATCGCCATTCCGATTCGCGCTAGCCGGGCTCGAAATCACCGCAGAGGAGACGCGCCAGCTCTCGGTCCAATGCGCTCCGCATCATCCGGCCTGGGCGCGAGCGCTTTTGCGTAGCGAATTGCCGCGGTTGCTGTGTGCCTCGGCGTAATCGGGCTTGAACGCGAGCGCGCGGTCATAGCTCACGATCGCCTCCTCGAACCGGTTGAGATACCGTGCCTCGCGCCCTCGATGCCCCAGCGGGCTCATCGCCGCGGCGCCAGCGCCTCGATGACGCGCCCGACGACCGCATCGGCGGCGAGCAGGAGGAGGATGATATCGCCGAGCGTCTCGGCTTCGAGCGGGATCAGCGCGCCGAAATGATTCTCCAGGCACACGGCGCCGTCGCGCACCGCGGCGCGCGCCTCCTCCAGCGCCGCCATCAGCTCCGCGACGGGCAAGGGAGCGATGCCCGTCCAGCCGCGCAGCCTGTGCTCGAGCGTCGCCAGCGCCGCATTCTTGTGTGCGACATCGCGCTTGATTTCCTGCTCGTACAGCAATCCCATATGCCCCTCGCCGGCAGCGATTTTGCATCATAGCGTCTTGGCCGGGCGCGGCGATGATCTGAGTCAATCGCCGGTCGCGTCGACGCCCGGCCGTGCGCGGGATTGAGATATATCAATTCGCCGCCGCGCAAAGCCCTTTATGGTTGATGTTGCTGCAATACCCGGATGCGGCGAAGGGCAGGACGATCATGCGACGGATGTCGGAGATCCTCAGGGACCAGAAGCCGCTGACGCTTTCGCGGCGAAGCACGGTGAAGCATGCCTGCCAAGCGATGCGCGACCGCCGCGTCGGCGCCGTGCTGGTGACCGATCGGGAGAACCGGCTCGTCGGCATCTTCACCGGCCGCGACGCTGTTTGCCGGATGCTCGCCGAAGGCAAGGACCCGGCGACGACGACGCTGGGCGAGGTCATGACGGCCGATCCCTGCACCATGCCGCCGACCGCCACCGCCATCGAGGCGTTGCGGCTGATGCAGGACGGCGGCTACCGCCACGTCCCGGTGGTCGCCGGCGGCAAGGTCGTCGGCGTGGTCTCCCATGGCGATTTCCGCGGGCTGGAGACGGCGCGGCTCGACGAAGAGACCGGCCTGTGGGAGCGGATCTAGGGATGCGCGAGGAGTTCCTGCGGCTGCTGCAGTTCCGCCACGCCTGCAAGCTGTTCGAGGAGCAGCGTCCGCTCGCGCGCGCCGATCTCGATTTTGTGCTGGAGGCGGGCCGGCTCGCGCCGTCCTCGCTCGGGCTCGAGCCCTGGCGCTTCCTCGTCATCGAGGACCGCGCCTTGCGCCGGCATTTGCGGCCATCCTGCTGGAACCAGGTGCAGATCACGAGCGCCGGCGCTGTCATCGTCATTCTTGCGCTTACCGCCGAGCTCAAGCCCGAGACCGGCTATGCCCAGCGCATGCTGCGCCGGCTTGTCGCGTCGCAAGCCGAGCTCGACGAGGCCATGCAGATCTATCAAGGCATCACCCGTGGCGACCTTGTCGCCTGGAGCGTCGCACAATG
>JASHRZ010000378.1 GCA_030037055.1 Alphaproteobacteria bacterium | reverse complement strand
AGCCCCCCGGTTTCGGGCGCGATAGGCCAAGCCAGGTCGCACCGCGCGGCGATGGCGCGCCAGGAGCCCCAGAGATCGCCAGGAGCGACCGTTGCGATACTTGCGCCGGGCGGCGCAGTCGCGAGCGCTGGATCGGCGGCGACGACAATCTCGAGCCCAGGAAGGCGCGCGAGGTCGCGGACCAGCGCTCGCAGCATCATCGCGCCTTCGGCCATAAGAGAGGGCGGGGCGGCGATTTCGCGCCATCCACCGGCTGTGACATACTCGAAGGCGAAAATTCGCAAGACCGCGCTTTCCGATGGACCAGTTCTCGATCATACCGGTGCTTGACCTCAAGGACGGCAAGGTGGTCCACGCGCGCGCCGGCGACCGCACCCGCTACGAACCCATTCGCTCGCCGCTCGCACCGACCAGCGAACCGGACGCCGTCCTCGACGGGCTTCTGGCGCTGGCGCCGTTCCGGCGAATTTATATCGCCGATCTCGACGCCATTGAAGGCCGCGGCAGCCATCGCGCGGTCCTCGCCGCGCTGGCACGCGGTCACGCGGGGATCGAGTTCTGGATCGACGCGGGCCTCGCCACCGCGGCGGCGGCCGCTGAAGCGGCCGAGCCGGGGCTCGTCCCGGTTCTCGGCAGCGAGACTCTCGCCGCGCCCGACGAACTCGCGGCCGCGCTTCGCCCGGGAAAGCGCTGCGTGCTCTCGCTCGATTATCGCGACGAACGGTTTCTCGGTCCAGCATCGGTGGCGACCCGGCCGGAGCTATGGCCGGATGAGGTCATCGTCATGACCTTGAGCCGCGTTGGCAGCGGCGCCGGACCCGATCTGGCCCGGCTCAACCAAGTGCGGCGCCACGCTGGACCGCGTCGGGTCTTCGCGGCCGGAGGCGTACGCGACGCCAGCGACATCGCGCGGCTGGCCGCGCTAGGCCTTGCCGGCGCCTTGGTTGCGACAGCGCTCCACGACGGCCGGCTCGACCGTGCGACCGTTAATGCCTTGATCGCGGAGCGATAGGCCGCGAGGGCGCGGCCCATCGTCTCCTCGGAACCCTCAATTGTGCGCAGCGAACGGATGGGTGACCGAGCCACGCTTCTCCAGCATCTGGCGCGCCGTCGGTTCGCCGGCTACCGCCCGCTTGATCGCCTGCTTGGTCGCTTCGTAGTTGAAGTCCTGGATCTTCCTGTCGTCGGCCGCGTCCCAATGGATGAAGACGCCGACGCTGATGAAGAGGTCGTCGGCCTCCTCGACGGGGATGGTGCCGTCCTTGACGCAGTCGGCGACTGCCGTCGCCACGGCGCGCTGCGCCGGGCCGAACATCTGCACCGCCTGCTTCGCGGTCTTGATCGTCACCTTGTTGAACATCACAGTGTTGGGCTTGCACATCAGGTTCGGCCCGATCACCGCCAGCAATCCGTTCACGCCCTCGCGCTGGCTCGTCAGCGTGTGGCAGAACGCGGTCTCCGCCGCGCTGCCGCGCGGACCAACGATCAAATCGATATGAGCTACTTCATTGCCGTCTCCAACCAGCGATTCTCCGACCAACACCTTGGTAATTTTGGCCATGGCTTCACTCCCTCTGTGATCTCATCGTCGGGCAAGACGCGAAAGGCTTTCCGCATTTCTTATTTTTATTGGCTGCTGAGGATATTCTCGCAGGCGAGCGCAAGCAAGCTCGCAACGGTGAGGTCGGCGGAGCTTCCGGGGTTGAGGCCGCGCCGCTTGAGGCTGCGATCGAACTCGATCAGCGCCACGCGGCGCCCCTCGGGCGCCGCGTGGGCAAGCGCCGGCGCCAGCGCGGCGGCCTCGGCGCGCACCGCCTCGGCCGCGGCGATGCCATGCTTGCGCAGAATATGGCTGTCCGGGAAGGCCGCGAGGAAACTCATGTAAACGTGGGATGCCGCCCACTTCGGATCGGCATCGCCCGCGTGCGCGCCGCGCAGCCCCACGACGCCGATGTCGAACACGCTCGCGTAACCGGTTGCGTATTGCCGGGCGATGCTGTCGCGCTCCGCCGCCAGCGCCATCGCCTGCCGGAGATCGATCGTCGGCGTCGCCGCCGCGTCTTGCTCGGCGATGCGGCCGAGACCGGCGGGCGCGGCAAGGCGGATGGCCTCGTAGGCGGCGACGGCGTCGGCGACGGTGAGCCGCGCCAGAATGTCGGCGAGCGCCGCGTGGAGCCCCGATGGCGCGGCGTTCTCGGCCGCCGCGAGCAGCGGTGCCGCAAGCAGGACGATGCCGAGGTTGGTGTTGCAGCCGACCGCTTCGCGCGTCGCCAGCACCGCCTCCAGGATGCGCCCGCCGACGCTGCTGCCGGGAGCGGTGAGCGGCGCGGCGGACACGCGCGCGCTCATGCGAAAATCCTCGACCGACATGCCGTGGCCAGCCGCATGGACATGGACGTTGCCCGGCTTAAGGGCTTCGAGCTCGCCGTAGCACGCCTCGATATAGGCCCGGCGCAGCGCCGCGCGGCGGGCGCCGGGGTCAGCGGAGACGGTCGAGGACATGGGCGGCAAGATGGCCGGCGATGTCGCAAGCGGCGACGCTCTGCAGGCCTTTCCAGGCCGGCATGGAATTGACCTCGAGGACCAGCAAGGCGCCGTCCACGTCCTCGATGAGATCGACGCCGGCGTAGTCGGCGCCCACCGCGCCGACCGCTGCCCTGCCGAGGCTGCCGAGGCGTTCAGACATCTGCACCGGCTCGCAGCGCCCGCCGCGCCCGACATTGGTGATCCAGGAGCGGCCGCGGCGGATCATGGCGGCGACGGGCTCGCCGCCGATCACCATGACGCGAAAGTCTAGCCAATCGCTGTCGCGCCCGACAAAGCGCTGCAGGTAGCGCACGCCGCCATTGACATCGCGCGGCGGCAGCGCGTCGCCGGGCGCGAGGCGGGCGAGGCCCCGGCCCCGCGAGCCGAAGAGCGGCTTTGCGACCTGCGCCTCGGCGCGCGACGCGCGCCAGCGGCGCGCCGCCGCCTCACTCTCGCTGACCAGCGTCGCAGGCGTCGGCAGGCCGGCGCGGTGCAGCAGAAAGCTGGTCATCGACTTGTCGACGCAGCGCTCGATGGCGCGGGCATCGTTGATCACCGGCACGCCCGAGGCGGCGAGCGCGTGCAAAAGTCCGAGGCGCAGCGTCACCTGCTCGAAGCTGCCGGCCGCGATGCTGCGCACCAGCGCCGCGTCCGGCAGCGCGCCGTCGAAGCCGGGGATGTCGATCCCGGCGCCGCCATCGCCGAGACGGAAGGCGCAATCGCGCAGCGAGCACGCGACCGCCTCGCCGCCGCGCTCGGCGATCGCCGCGGCGAGCCGCTGCGCATGCCAATCGGGCTCGTCGATGAACAGAGCGATCCGCCTCATGCGCCGGCCGGAACTACCGCAAAGGAGCGGGCCAGAAGCTCGGCATCCTGCCGCCCGCGGCGGAAGGTGCGGCCGCTCGCCAGCGCCGTCACCTGTACCAGGCCCGGGCTGAAGAGCAGCGGATCGATCCGGTAGAAGTCGCCCTCATAGGCGGCGAAGGTCTCGGCGAAAGGCCGCCCGTAATCGCGGCTGGCGCCGCTGGGCAGGCGGTCGGCCAGCGCCTCCGCCTCGGCCTCTGCGCCGGCGACGAAGAGCTGCACGGTGCCGCCATAAAGGATTGCATCATTGGTGCGCCCCATCGCCTGCACGAAGTCCGGCGCCGGCGGCGGCAGCGGCGCCGCGCCGCAGCCGTCGAGGATGCGCGACAGCGGGAAGCCGAGCGTGTGCGCCTTGTGCAGCGCCACCTCGAGCGAGCGCGCCGCGATCTGCACCGTGCCGGCAAGGCTCTGCGTCGGCGTCATGATCACGGTGAGGCGCTCTGGTGCCACGCCGCATGCCTCAGCGACCTGGCGCAACAGCGCGCCGGGCGGCGCGCGGTCGACCTCGAGCACCATCACGGTCTCCTCGGCGCTGTCGCGATAGGCGAGTTCGGCGAAGATCGGCTCCTTGCCGGCAAGGCTCCGCGCCGGTCCGGAGCCTAGGGCAAAGAAGCGCCGGTCGCCCTCCTGATGCTGCAGGCTCCAGCCGGCGTATTGGCTGGCGAGGCAGGCAAGCACGGGCTGTGCCGTGTGCACGCCGACGAGCCACGGCCACGCGCCCTCGCCTGGCGCAAGGCTCACGCGGCCGAGCCCGGCGAGGCATATCTCGGCAATGCGGCGGCCGGCCTCGATGCCGCCTGGTGCCGCGATGCCGGCATCCACCAGCGTGGCGCCGCACGCGTCGCGCATGACGGCGAGCCGCAGCATCGCGGCGTCGGCCACCAGCGCCGCTACCAGCGGCGCGCTCGACGCATTGACGCTGGGCGGGAGCGAGGGCGGCGCCATCTTTGCCTCCTATGCCGGCACTGCGGCGCCGGCAAGGAGCCGCGCCAGGAGCTGCTTGGAGCGCCGCTCGAGCTGCGCGCGCGCGGCCGCCACGCTCGCTGCCGCAGCGCGCACGGTGCACACCGGCGCATCGCGCGGCACGCGACTGCCGGGCGTCTCGCGATCCGCCGTCCAGCGCGGCCAGATCATGTCGCGCGGGATCGCGATCGCGCTTGGCGCATAGAGGATCGCGGCGGCCCGCACCGGGGCGGCCGCGGCTGACGATGGCGGCAATCGCCCGCGCAGTGCGTCCAGATGCAGCCGCCACAGCGACAGGCCGGCGCGGCCGTCGAACAGGTCGAGCGTTGCGCCCGGCCGCGGATTGATCTCAAGAATCCAAAAGCGATTTTCCTCGACCAGAAGATCGAGAGAATTGAGGCCGACAAGCCCGGTCGCCGCCGCAAGCGCCTGGCACGCATCGGCGATCGCGCCGGCGAGGCGCTGCGGCGGCATCACCGGGCCGGCGCAGCCGCCATAGCGGAAGGGAGCATCGGCTGCCGGGGCGACCCATTGCTCGCTGAAACCCAGAACCCGCGCGGCGCGACCGTCGGCGACCAGCAGCGCCGACAGCTGGCGGCCGCGCACGCGGCGCTGAAAATAGCTGCCTGGCGCTGCGGTGGCGCCTGCGGCGACGGCGACATGGCTGCCGCCGGAGCCGCCCGCGAGCTTGCGCAGCCAGCCCTTCTGGCCGGCCGGCGGCGGCGCGCAGGCGGTCTGGGGATGGGGAAGCCCGAGGCGGGCGAGCAGCCGGGCGAGGCGCTGCGGATCCTTGACCGCCGCGACCGCCTCGGGCGTATTGCCGAGCAGCGGGACGCATTTTGCCAGCGCCGCAAGCAGCGGCGGATCGTGCTCGAAGCCGGCGCCATAGACGAGCCCGCGCGCCGCTGGTGCGAGCTCGTCGACGGCGGCGAGCAGCGCCTGGCGCTCGAAACCGGCACCGTCAGGCGGCAATTTGATGCAGCGCTCGGCGCAGGCTCCGGTGTCCTCATCGGCAAAGAGATCGAGCACCAGCACGCGCTCGCCGGCGCGGCGGGCGGCGGCGGCGAGCGCCCTTCCCGACAGCGCCGCGACGAGCGTGCGCCGGGGTTCAGCCGACAATGTCGAGCGCCGTGCGATGGGCATCGCGGAAGTCCAGGAGTTGCGCCTTTTCGGCGCTGTGAATGCGCCGCAGCAGTGCGTGCTGTACCTGGAACTTGATACCGCCGATGGCGAAGGCGCCGATGCCGACGCCGGGCGTCTCCGGAATGGGCGCGCCGTCAGCCGAGACGTCGACGCCGGCGATGCCGGCGGGAGGCACGGCATTGATGTCGGCCGCGACGCTGAGGCGGCGCGCCGCCGCGAGGTCGCTTTGCGACAGCACCTGGACTCCAGCGCGACCCGCGGCGAGCACGATGTCCGCGGTCGCCAGGACCGCGCGTCGCCCAGCTTCCGTGCTGCCGTCCGCCGTAGCGAAGGGCCGGGCGAAGCGCCGCGAGAACTCGGCCGCCTTGGTCGCCACGACGCCG
>JASHRZ010000377.1 GCA_030037055.1 Alphaproteobacteria bacterium | reverse complement strand
TGCGAGATTGAGCGCGATACCCTCGTAATCGTGAAATGCGGCTGATTCTGAAATAGCATCGCTGTCTGAGTCAGCGGCAACAGACCATCTTCGAGCACGGAAAGCGTCATGCCCGCCTCGGTAGGAAGGTGGATGGCGCACCCCACCTCCGGCCGGGCCCCGTGGATGGCGCTATGGATGGTGAAGCCGGCTGTGTTGATACGGTATTTCGAATCGCCGATGAAACGGCCTTCGATATTCACCTTGACCAGGTTCGATGCCGTCACCTCCTCGAAGGCAGGAGGATTGATGAGGAAATGGTGCTCCCGCCCCGGAACGCGCGCAGAGATATGATTGTAGATAAGTTCGTCCCAGCCATTCTTTTGCGCCAGGCGGTAGCAAGCGGCAAGCGCGATCCGGATCTTCCGCTCGTGCTCGCTCATCGGAACATTCTCGAGCAGCCGCTCGCCAGCCATCTCGACAGTGCCATCTGGAGACGCTGGCTGCATAGGCGCGATCTTGTGATCGACGTCGCCGATAGAGGTATGGGATGCGGCCCGAGGTTAGCTGGCCCGAAGGTGCTCGAGCGTTCTGGCGGAAATGACATATACCTCTGGGTCAGAGCGGCCGAGGCCGCCCGCCGAGCACCGAACCGACGGCGATCCCGGCCTCGCTTCCGGGGAGCTTCTTGCCGTCCTCGAGGCGGCAGCGCAATACTTCGATGAACCCGCCCTGCGCATGCACTGTGAAGCTCTGAGTGCTCGTTGCCACGACTTGCCCGGGTGTCAGTCCTTTGACCTGGGCAAAGTTGCGCGCAACGACTTTTCGCGACTCAAAGAGATAGAGTCGCTTTCCGCCTTGCGTGGTCCACGCGCCCGGGGCCGGGTTGCAGCCGCGGATGAGGTTGTAGACGATATCGACGGGGTTCGCCCAGTTGATGTGCGACTCAGCCTCGCGCACCCAGCCTTCATAGCTCGCCTCGCTCTCGTCCTGGAGGCGTTCCTGGGCTTTGCCGGAGATCACGAGATCCGCGGCTTCTAGCAGCGCGGCAACACCCAGCGGGAAGATCTTGTCGAAATAAAGCTTAGCCACCGTATCATCGGCGCCGATCGGCACCTGTTTCTGGAGGATCACCGGACCTTCGTCCAGCCCGTCCACCGGACGGAAGATCGTGAGGCCGGTGTGCGTCTTGCCAAGTATCACGGGCCAGTTGATCGAGGAGGGGCCGCGATGCTGTGGCAGCAGGGAAGGATGGAACTGTATAGTGCCGTGGCGCGGCACGCGACAGAATGTCTGCGGCACGAATTGCAGCACATAAGCCATGACGGCGAGATCGACCTCAAGGCCACGCAGCGCGTCGATCGCTTCTGCGCTGCCGTAGCGCGCGGTCTGAAACACCGGCAGCTTCTTGTCGCGGGCGGCAGCAGCAAGTGGATCGGGCTTCGCCCCGGCCGTTTCCGGCGCGACGAATACCCCCGCCAGCGAATCGCCCCGCGCCAGGAAGGCGTCAAACACGGCCTTGCCGAACGCCTGCTGACCGATGATCGCAATTCGCATCAGAACCATACCCCTTCGCCGCAGGGGTAGCAGAGAATCCACCTGCGGCCAAGGTCTCAACTGCTGCGGGCCGACGCTTCTCAGCGCATCGTGCGCCGCTTCCGTCACCTGCGCCGTCGCGCCTCATCGCCGAGATCGGGGGGCGTGGGCGTCGAGCTTGCGGTGACGTGCTCGATAGCGGCCGTCAGCCGCGAAGCGCTCGCCCACATGCTCCAGCGTCATCGCACGGTCGGGAAGCTGGCGTTGGGATTGGCAATTCCCTTGGCATCAATGTCGCAGGGCGCACGCCCATGGATGGGCTCGAACATCGACGGGACCCGTCGCTCCGGATTGAGGTTGGCCGGGGACGCGGTTCCTGCTGCTGTCGCGCTTGCGCTTCGCGGGCCCGGCGCTCATCATGCCGTCTCCCCTTCGGGCTGCAAAAGGCAAGCCATGAGCAGTGATTCCCGCCGCATCGCCCGTGCCGCGCGCTATTACTACGACATCCATCAGAGCAAGCAGCTCCTGCCGCCGACGCCGGAGGAGATCGCCGGCGCCGGCATTGACGAGGCCTATGCCATGCAGGAGGCGCTGCAGGCGCTTCTCATCCCCGAACGTGGGGCGGTCGTTGGCTACAAGATCGCCCTGACCACCCCTGTGATGCAGCAGTTGATGGGCATCGATCACGCGATCGCTGGTGCCATCTTCGCCAGACGCGTCCATTCTTCGCCGGCGACACTGCGCCATACCGATTACACCCGCATTGCCGTCGAATGCGAGATCGCCATGCGTCTCGGCGTGGACCTACCGGCGCGCGGGAAGCCCTACGGAAAAGAGGATGTGGCAGACGCCGTCGCGGCCTGCATGCCCTCGATCGAGCTCATCGACGATCATGCCTGCGACCAGTACAAGCTCGTCGGCGGGTGCGGCCTCATAGCCAACAACGCCTGGAATGCCGGCTGCGTGCTGGGTCCGGCAGTCGCAGATTGGCGCGCGCTCGACCTTGCGGCGGTCGTGGGCGTGATGGAGATCAACGGTGTCGAGACCGGCCGTGGCCGGGGCGGCGATGTGATGAGCGGCCATCCCCTGCACGCGCTCGCCTGGGTCGCCAACGCCGTAGCGGCGCGCGATCGTCCCTTGCGGCGCGGCATGATCGTCCAGACCGGCAGTGTCGTCGCAACTCAGTGGCCGAAGCCCGGAGATACCGTGACCGTGCGCTTCACCGGGCTCGGCGAAGCGAGTGTTCGCTTTCTCTGATCGGGAGGACCCCCGCTTCGCTACTGCTCCTTTGTGTCACAGCATGTAGCGCGATGCCGAGCGTGCAGGCGACGGTCGCCACGCCCGATAGCATTACCTATCAATTTCCCGCTGACCAGCAGGGCCAGGCGATGCATCAGGCGATGCTTTATCGTGCAAATCTCGGCCGCAGCGCAGTGCTAAGATCGGTGCGGCCCGAGACTGCCGATCTCACCGTGGCGGTCTACGATTGCCGTTAGCTGCGCCGCTTTCGCGTGAAGCGCCACCATAGATATCCGGCACCCAATGCCAGGAAGACGACAACGAGTACGCCCAGCGGCGGTGTAACCTCGTACAGCTCGTGCACGTAGACCAGCACGCCCTTGCCGAGCCAATAGGAGAGGATACCCCAGAAGCTCACCCACAGCGCCGCGCCGAGCGCATTTAGCGCTAGAAAATGCAGCCAATGCATGCCGAGCGTTCCCGCGACGATACCGTTGAATTGACGCAGGATGACGACGAAGCGGGCGAACACGATCACCCAGCCACCGTAGCGCTCGAAGAACGCTTCCACCTGCTTCACGCTATCCTCGGCGATGCCGATGCGTCCGCCATAGCGCATCATGAGGCGATGGCCGCCGAAATGGCCGATGGCATAACCTATATTGTCGCCGATAACCGCGCCGATCCAGGCAATGGGCAGCAGCAGGTAGATATTGAGGGCGCCCGTCGACGCTCCGATCGAGCCGGTGATGAGGAGCGTCTCTCCCGGCGCTGGCAGGCCGAAATCCTCGAGCAGGATGCCCAGCGCCACGGCGAAGTAGCCATAGTGCTCGATGTACTGGTTCATTTCAACGAAAAAGCCGTGATGCACAGCGTTTGCCGCGTTGTCCGTCAGGAAGCGGCGCCGCTGCGGCTGGCGCCGCGTAAATTGCTCCCTCGTGAAATATCCGAGTTCTTGCGCCGCGCGCAGCGAGCCCCACCAGATGGGAAGCCAATGGAGGATCGCTCCCTCGGCCCCGCTCCGTCGAAACATGCCGTAGCTGAAGATGACGAAGCTGTAGGCGATGAAGCCGCCGGGCGCGGATGAAGGTGAGCTTCGAGCTGTCCAAGCCGGCGAGATCCTCGACCAGGACGCTGCACCCATCTCGCCCTCGATCTGCGCGTTGCGGCCGAATGCCCTGGGCTTCCTGCGGACATAGTGCATGGGCAGCGCCAGCCGCTCGACGATCCAAGCGGCAGAGGGAATGCCGCTGTTTCGCCCCCCGCCACTTCATCGAGCGATTCAGGGCCTGCCACGCGCACGATCCGGTCGGCGCCCAGATCCGTGAACTGCCGGGGCGCGCGCGAACGAGATGACGCGCTGGCAATCGACAAAGATCGGGTTGAACCGAATGGACTTCGTCTCCAGCAGGATGCGGAAGGTGATCTCGGCGGCATTATCCGCTGCGGTCGTTGCCATCGGCTCCTCGGTCGCGCGGCAGAAGCCGCATGTTTAGGGCCAAATCGTTGACAGGGCAATGTGCTAGGCTCGCGGAAACAGGAGGCGAGGATGGCGCAGGATGTCCTGATCGACCGCGACGGCAGCATCGTCACGGTAACGCTCAACCGGTCGGACCGGCTCAACGCATTGACCTGGGCGATGTGGGAGGGCGTAAGGGATGCCTTCGCGTCGCTCGATGCCGAGGATGACGTTCGTTGCATTGTGCTGCGGGGCGCAGGCGACAAGGCGTTCGCGCCGGGAGCCGATATCGTGGAGTTCGCCGAGTTGCGCTCGAATTTCGAGCAGGCGCGCGCCTATGGCCGGCTCATGCACAGCACGATGCGTGCCATCGCCGAGTCGCGCCATCCTACCGTGGCGCTGATCCAAGGCATCTGCGTCGGCGGCGGGCTCGAGTTGGCGATGCTCTGCGATATTCGCATCTGCGGCGAGGGCAGCCGCTTTGGCGTTCCTATCAACCGCCTTGGCGTCACTATGGGCTATCCTGAGATTGCGGCGCTGATCAAGCTGGTAGGGCGGCAGGTCGCGCTTGAGATCTTGCTCGAAGGCCGCGTCTTCGACGCCGCGGAGGCCAAGGAGAAGAGGCTTGTCAGCCGCGTCGTGCCTGATGCGCGCGTGAAGGAAGAGGCCTATGCCACGGCACGGCGCATCGCCGCAGGCGCGCCGCTGGTCAATCGCTGGCACAAGAAATTCGCCCGTCGTCTCGATGACCCGCGCCCGCTTGACGCCAAGGAGTTGGACGAGCCGTACGAGACTTTCGACACCGAGGACTTTCGCCAGGGCTTTCGGAGCTTTCTCAAGAAGGAGACGCCGACCTTCCGCGGACGGTAACGGTTCAGGCTCCGAGGATTGCCCTGCGCACTTCAAATGGGCGTGAACGGCACCAAGTGCAGCCTTGTGCCGCTGGCATCGAAGACGGCGTTCGGGATCGCCGCGCGCAGCATCGCCGCGGCTGGCTCGCCTGGGCCCCAGGGCTTTTCCGTCGGCTGATCGATGAGTTCGACCAGCCCTCCGGCACCTCGGAGAAGGTGAGAATCGGATAGCGCGCCCAGTCAGTCAGCGTCGCGCGGGGTGATTTGACCTCTTTCCCACAAGGTCCGGTTCGTCGCCGCTGAAGCGCGTTCCTCCCCTCTGTTCGTCCCCCGCGATTTAGAGCGTGCCAGGGCTTCTTGTCGGACGGTGCAGGGGTCAAATCGCAGTCTCATGGCGTTCCTGTGATCGGTATCGATCCGACATTTGACTCTGTCGCACGATAAGAACAAAATAGGAACAAATTAGGTAACCAATGCATGCCCGAAGCCAGCCGAAACGGTCGCCTAGCGGCACTGCGCCGTCGCCTCGAGGCATTGGAAAGGACGGGGCGGAAGGGCCGGGTAGTTCTGCCTTTCGCCTTGCCGGCAATCGACCGAGCCTTACCCGGCAAAGGCTTGCCCTTAGCTACGCTGCATGAGGTGGCAGGGGCGGGACCCGAGGAGGAAGACGGCGCCGTGGCCGCCGCTTTCCTCGCCGGCATCCTGGCACGGCTCAAGCCGAGGCTGCCGGTGCTGTGGTGCCTGGCCGAAGGCGATCTCTATGGGCCGGGGCTGGCCGCCCTCGGCCTCGATCCCGGACGGCTGATCCTGGCGCAAGCACAGCATCCTCGCGAGGTGCTGTGGGCGATGGAGGAGGGGCTGAGAAGCCCGGTGCTGGCCGCCGTGGTCGGCGAGCTGGAGGCGCTTTCCTTGCCGGCGAGCCGCCGGCTGCTGCTGGCCGCCGAGGTTTCCGGCGTCACCGCCTTTGCGCTGCGACGCTGGCGTAACGGCGAGCAGGCGGCGGCGCAGCGCTCGGCGCCCAACGCGGCGCAGACACGCTGGCGGATCAAAGCGCTGCCGGGCGATGTCGCTGCCGGTGAGCCCGGGATCGGCCGGGTACGTTGGCAGGTCGAGCTCTGGCGCTGTCGCGGCGGCGTGTCGGCATCCTGGATCATGGAGGCGTGCGATGCGACGGGTCATGTGTCTTTGGCTTCCGCGCTGGCCGATCGACCGGCGGCACGGCAGCCTGCCCTCCGCACCGGATAGGCCCTTCGTTCTCGCCCTCTCGGTCGGCAACCGTCGTCTCGTTACCGCTGTCAACGCCGCTGCCGAGGAGCTGGGCATCACGCCAGGCCTGCCGCTCACCGATGCACGCGCGCTTCATCCCGCGCTTGCCGTCGCCGAGGCCGATCCTGCGGGCGATGCTGCGGCGCTCCGGCGGCTCGCCCAGTGGTGCCATCGCTACAGCCCCTGGACGGCGCCGCACGGCGCCGATGTGGTTCTCCTCGATATCACTGGCTGTGCCCATTTGTGTGGCGGCGAGGCGAGCTTGGCGCAGGCGCTGGTCGAGCGGCTCGGGCGGCAAGGTATAGCCGGTCGTGCCGCCATCGCCGATACCGCCGGCGCCGCCTGGGCGGTGGCGCGGTGCGGCAGTGCTGAGAGCGCAGTGGTGCCGCCGGGCGAGGTGCGGGCGGCGGTCGCTTCCCTCCCGATCGCGGCGCTGCGGCTCGATCCCATACAGGCGGTCGAGCTCGAGCGGCTTGGGCTGCGCCGCATCGGCGATCTCTACGCCTTGCCTCGTGCCGCGCTCGCTGCGCGGTTCGACGCAGGGCTGGCGGAGCGTCTC
>JASHRZ010000376.1 GCA_030037055.1 Alphaproteobacteria bacterium | reverse complement strand
ACGCGAGACTTCGAGCGCTACGCGCGTTCCGTCGCAGCCTTCTTCCGCCTCGCCATGATCCGGCTCATGCTACGGCGCTTGACCAGGCTAAATGCTTGATCATGATTCCCAACTTCTTGGATCGGCTGTAAGCCGCCTTCTCGCGCGCTTGCAGCACGAGACACCAAGCGCTGCGCGATCATGCCCGCTACCTCCGTATCCGGTTTGCGCAGGGCCCGCGGCGCATTTCCCGGGAAACGTGCAACCTCGGTCCGATGTCGCATGATCTAAATCAATGAGCAGAAATCAAATTACGAGTGTCCTACGTGAAATCACGCGTTTGTCGCTACCTTGGGTCCCCGGTCCCTAGAAGCTTGCAGCGCGGCCAGGAAACTCGATGACCATGGCTTTGCAGCCGAGGATGAAGAACGCCTGCGACAAGCTCCCGGGTGCGAGGCTGGATAGCGGTCGCGGGCGCACACCGGCGCGGATCCGTCGCGCCGACAAGCCCGCCCTTCTCACGGAGCAGCAGGGTGTCGCGGCGACCGACGACCGCCACTTTGCGGCCATGAGCATGATGGTCGTCGCGGATGTGCTCGACCGCCCCGGCAAGATCGAATGGCAGGCTGCCGTCATTCCAGAGGAAGCAGATGGAGGAAACCCATGACCAAGCCGTTTCGCGGCGTGATGCTTCTGACCATCGCTGTCGCCTGCATGGCGTTGGCGATGGCGGTCTCCAACGCGCTCGCCCAAGACATCAAGATCGGCGCCAGCCTTTCCGTAACCGGTCCGGCATCGTTCCTGGGCGCGCCCGAGGACAAAACGCTGCACCTCTATGTCGACAAGATCAACGCCGAAGGCGGCGTGCTCGGAAAGAAGCTCCAGCTCGTCATCTATGACGATGGCGGAGATCCCAACAAGGCGCGCACCTTCGCCACGCGCCTTGTCGAGGAAGACAAGGTGGTCGTCGTGGTGGGCGGCACCACCACGGGCGCGACGCTCGCCATGGCTCCCATATTCGAGGACGCGCAGATCCCCTTCGTCTCGCTGGCGGGCGCGGTCGAGATCATCGATCCCGTGCGAAAATACGTTTTCAAGACGCCGCATACCGACCGGATGGCATGCGAGAAGATCTTCGAGGATTTGAAGGCGCGCGGGCTCACCAAGATCGGCATGATCTCCGGCACCGATGCGTTCGGCAAATCGATGCACGAACAGTGCCTCAAGGTGGTCGGAAACTATGGCATCACGGTGCTGGCCGACGAGAGCTACGGCGCGCAAGACAGCGACATGACCCCGCAGTTGACGAACATAAAGAACGCGGCGGGGCTCCAAGCGGTGGTGAATCCCGGCTTCGGGCAGGGACCGGCCATCGTCACGCGCAACTACAAGCAGCTCGGCATCACCGTGCCGCTCTACGAGAGCCACGGCGTCGCCTCGAAGAGCTATATCGATCTGGCGGGGCCTGCCGCCGAGGCCGTGCGGCTGCCGGCGGCTGCGTTGCTCGTCGCGGACCAGCTCCCGGATGGGGATCCGCAGAAGCCGGTGGTGGTCGCCTACAAGCGGGCCTATGAAAAGGCGACCGGTCAGCCGGTTTCCACCTTCGGCGGTCACGCCTATGACGGCCTCTTCATCGTCATCGAGGCAATCAGGCGCGCCGGCACTGCCGATCCCAAGCGGATCCGGGATGAGATCGAGAGGACTACAGGCTTTATCGGGACGGGCGGGATTGTGAACATGTCCCCGTCCGACCATCTCGGTCTCAATCTCTCGGCGTTCCGGATGCTGGAAATCAAGAACGGCGACTGGACCATGGTAACCGCGACGCACTGAGTGTGACCCGGCCGGGGCGAAACGGGCGGGCGCGCTTCTCCGCGCAGGAAGGCGCGACCAGCATTCATGGACGGATTCGCGACGATGGCGGAGTTCCTGCAATTTGCATTTTCGGGTCTGACAGTGGGCGCCGTCTACGCGCTGGTGGCGCTGGGGTTCACCATCATCTACAACGCGTCGGACGTGGTGAATTTCGCCCAAGGCGAGTTCGTCATGCTGGGCGGCATGGTGACGGTCGCCGTTTCGGCCGCCGGCATCCCCCTGCCCCTTGCGGCGCTCTTTGCCGTTGCGCTAGCCGTCGGTGTCGGCGTCGCACTTCATCGGCTCGCCATCGAACCGGCGCACGGCGCTTCGCCGGTCGTGCTCATCATCATCACGATCGGAGCCTCGATTTTCATCAGAGGAGTCGCGCAGATCGTCTTCGACCGGCAATTTCACAAGCTGCCGTCTTTTTCCGGTGATGCGCCCTTCGTCTTGTTCGGCGCGACGATTCTTCCCCAGAGCCTCTGGGTGATGGGCGGTGCAGGAGCGATCGTCGTCGTGCTGCACGCTTTTTTCGAGCGCACGATTCTCGGCAAGGCAGTGCTCGCCGCGGCTGCCAATCGTCTCGCCGCGCGCCTCGTCGGCATCGATACCAGGCTGATCATGACGCTCTCGTTCGGCATTTCCGCGGCGATCGGCGCGGTCGCTGGCATTCTCGTCACGCCGATCACGCTCACAAGCTATAATGTGGGCACGCTGCTCGCGCTCAAGGGATTTGCCGGCGGCATGCTCGGCGGCATGGGCAATCCGCTGGGAGCGGTCCTGGGCGGTCTGCTGCTCGGTTTGGTCGAGGCATTCGGCGCCGGATATCTCAGTTCCACCTACAAGGACGGCATCGCCTTCGTCATGATCCTGGTCGTCCTGTTCGTTTCGCCGCGCGGCCTGCTCGGCAGGCGCAGCGTGGAGCGGGTCTAGCGTGCGCGGGATCTTCTCGAAACGCCGGATGACGCTTCTCGTCCTCGTCGCGCTCGTCGCCGTGCTGCCTCTGGTATTCCCGTCCGGCTATTATTATCGCGTTGCCGCCCTCGTTTGGATCTCGGCCCTGGCGGCCGTCGGGCTCAATATTCTCATGGGCTATGCGGGTCAGGTCAGCCTGGGTCACGCCGGATTTTTCGGCGTCGGCGCCTATGCGGTCGCGATCGGACCCGCGCGCCTCGGTCTCGCCTCGTGGATCTGCATTCTCCTCGGTGCGGCCGCGTCGGGCGGCATCGCCTGGCTGGTCGGACGGCCCATATTGCGGCTCAAGGGGCACTATCTCGCGATCGGGACCCTGGGATTCGGCGTCCTGATCGCGCTCGTGCTGACGAGCGAAGCCAAATGGACGGGCGGGCCCGACGGGACGTCGGTGGCGCGGCTGGCCGTCGCGAATATGCGCATTTCAGGGCCGACCGCATGGTACTGGATCTCGGGTTTCGTGCTCGTTTTCGGCGCCTGGCTCGCGCTCAATCTCGAGGACAGCCCTGCCGGACGGGCGCTGCGCGCCCTGCACGACAGCGAAATCGCCGCCGCGCTCGGCGGCATCGATGTCGCGCGACACAAGCTCTGGGCCTTCGTCCTTGCCGCCGTCTATGCCTCGATTGCGGGATCGGAGCTCGCACTTTTCGACGGGTTCATTACGCCCGACACGGCGGGCTTCCTTCATTCGATCGAACTCGTGGCGATGGTCGTGCTCGGCGGCATGGGGTCGGTATTGGGGAGTGTCGTCGGCGCGGCACTGCTGACCACGCTGCCTCAACTTCTCACGGTGTTTGTCGAATACGAGCAGGCCTTGCTCGGCTTGATCATCATGCTGGCGATGATTTTCTTGCGGCTCGGCATTGTTCCAGGCGTCCAACGAATGCTGGCGAGAAGCGCCTCATGAGCGCGCTGGCAGCCGAGAACGTCGCAATCGCCTTCGGGGGCATCGTCGCGGTTGACGGCGTGAGCTTCTCGGTCGAGCCCGGCAACATCTTTTCGATCATTGGACCGAACGGCGCCGGCAAGACGACGCTGTTCAACATCATGTCCGGCATCTATCGGCCCGGCAGCGGTCGGATCCTTCTCGCCGGCGAGGACGTAACCGGGCTCGAGCCGCACCGCCTCGCCGCAAAGGGCTTGGCGCGCACCTTTCAAAACCTGCAGATCTTCTTCCGGATGAGTGTCGTCGAGAACGTGATGGTTGGCCGCCACTTGCGAGAGGCGCGGGACCTGATGAAAGCGTTGTTCAGATTCCCGTCGGTCGGGCACCAGAATCGCGCGACGCGGGAAAAGGCGCGCGAGCTGCTCGCCTTCGTCGGGCTTGCCGACCGGGCGGATGATGCCGCGGGTTCCTTGCCTTATGGCGGGCTTCGTCGCCTGGAAATCGCGCGCGCCTTGGCGCTCGAGCCCCGACTGCTGCTTCTCGACGAGCCTGCGGCGGGCTGCAACCCTGTCGAGACCGAGGCGGTCGAGGGTCTGGTGCGCGAGATCGTCCGCTCGGGCATAACCGTCGTGCTCGTCGAGCACGACATGCGTTTCGTGATGCGGGTCTCCGACCGGATTCTGGTGCTGGACGGCGGGAAGAAGCTCGCCGAGGGCACCGCCGACGAGGTGCGGCGCAATCCCCAGGTGATCGCGGCCTATCTCGGCCGGTACGGTTCGAAAGAGGCGGCCCGTGCTCGCAGTTGAGGGGCTGACAAGCGCTTACGGCCGCATCGAGGTGTTGCACGGCGTGAGCCTCGAGGTGGCCGAAGGCGAAATCATCGCTCTTGTCGGAGCGAACGGTGCCGGCAAGACGACGCTGTTGCGGGCGATTTCGGGCGTCCAGCCAATCAGCGGCGGCCGGGTGGTCTTTGCTGGCGAAGCGATCGAGCGCGAGCCCGCCCATCGTCGCGTTGCCAAGGGCATGGCTCACGTACCGGAAGCCAGGCAGGTCTTCGCGCCGCTTTCGGTGCACGACAACCTGCGGCTCGGCGCTTATCGGCGGAAGGACGCGGGCGTGGCCGCCGACTTAGGCCGAATTTACGCGATGTATCCCATGCTGTGGGAGCGGCGCCGCTCCGCTGCCGGCAGCTTGTCGGGCGGCGAGCAACAGATGTTGGCGATCGGACGCGCGCTGATGGCGCGACCGCGACTCCTCCTCCTCGACGAGCCAAGCATGGGCCTTGCTCCGGTTCTCGTGGACCGGATCATGGAGACCATTCTCGCCCTGAAGGCCGCGGGAGTGACGATCCTGCTCGTGGAGCAGAATGCCGTGGCGGCGCTGTCGATCGCCGATCGCGGCTATGTCATCGAGACCGGCGCCATCGTTCATCGCGGAGCGGGGCGCGACCTCCTCGACGATCCCAAAGTTCGCGCGACATACCTTGGCGTCTGACGGCATCGGAGACGCTCTTGGCCAGACAAAGGCAGATGGCGCGGACTGGCGTGGCGGACGGCTTTTGGTAGCGCGGCGTCGAGCAACGATGTCCGAGCGCCGCGCCAGGACGGCGAGAGCGGAGCGTTCCCGGAGCGCGCGATGCGGCAGGCACGGCGGGGCTATCGGACCGCAGAACGATCGAGGCGAGAGTCGCGGCGGCAGCCAGGCATCCCCGGAATTGCGCGGGCTGCGACTTTCCGGCGAGCCCGAAACGGGATAGTTTTAAATCCTGATGCGAGTCCTCTGGGATATGCCGGGATAAAATGAGCGGCGTTTCGTTCATTGTGACGGTCTATAATAAAAGGGATTTTCTCCCGGGAGTGCTTCAGGCGTTGGCCGCCCAGACGGGCGATTTCTCGCGCGAATATGTGTTCGTGGACGATGGTTCGACCGACGGCTCCCTTGACTACCTGCGGTCTGCGACCGTCGGCTGGCATAACTGCAAGATCATCTGCCAGCAAAACAGGGGCGCTAGCGCCGCGATGAACGCTGCAGTCGATGCAGCAACCCAGGATTATCTGAAGCTTGTGGATGCTGACGACATCCTCGTGCCAGACGCAACGCGATGGTTGTTGGACGCCCTGCAAAGCACCAAGGCGGTGCTCGCCTATGGTGACGGCAGCTCCTACGATCCCGCGACGCCGATTCTATGGCCGTCCGCGCCGGGACCGCCAAAGCACCAGTCAATCGCGGCGCCGGTGCGCCCAACCATTCGCGGCAGCACTTTCAATCCGAGCATGATGCTCATGGCGCGTTCCGATTATCTCCGTGTCGGTGGCGCCGACGAGACCGTTTGCTGCCAAGACTATAGTCTCGCATTGCCATTGGCTCGGCTAGGGAGCTTCGTGCGCGTCCGAGCGGTCGTAATGCTTGCCCCGACAGCCGCCCCGGGTCGTCTTTCGGAGAATCAAGCCCGAGAACTGCACGATGTGACGCGTGCTCTGGGGAGCTTTGTCGGGCGTCATGCAGACCTACCGAGAGCCGAGAAATCCTATGCCGTGCGACGCGCAGCGGGACGGGCAATGCTTTGGAGCCGTCGCAACGGCCACTTCGGAAACGCCCTTCGCTTCGGCCTTGTGTCGCTCGCGGCGCGACTCAACATCGTTCGCAACCACGCACAGGCGATCCTGGCATGTTGCAGCGCCTACCCCTACAACCCGCCCGTGCCCATCAGGTAATCCTTGCGCAGAGCCCCTACCCGCAGTTACCGATGCGGCCAGCGCGCTGGCGATGATTCGCGATAATCGTTGGGTCGGCGCGGCTTTGGTGGGATTCGAATTGTCAGATTGGTACCGCTAGGATACCGCAGCCGTAGAACCGCGAGCGCGTGCTATGAGCTTGCGCCTGGATAAGGCGCTCGCCCGCGTTCGGGGCGGCGATGCGAGCAAGCGTCGCGTTGGGGACGGGACCGAGACCGCCTCGAAACCGTTGCGCGTGGTCACCCGCGAAGCGCGCTTCTCGCGGCCGCAAAAGAGTGCATGCCGCTTAGGGCACATGGCGGGCCAAGATCCCGGGGGAAAGCCAGGCAGCCGCTGCTGTCGGAAACATGCATGCGTTCAACCCCCATATCCCTCGCTCCCGCACGCCCATCTACAGTGAGTCCAAAAAGGTCGCGTTCTGCTACGATGAGGCTCATTGCGAGCACATCGAACAATTCGATCGTCGAGGAGTCATGTCGCTGCTCAAGGACCTAAAGATCGTTGCCCGTCTTTATCGCGACCGGAGCGAGTTCGTGTTTCGGCCGAGATGGCTTGGCATGCCGGAGCACTACGAGATCCATATTCGCTCGCTCGATGGCGGGTTCGAGGCAAATGTCAGGAGGCGACGCGGCTCATCCGATCTCCGCACATTCCGGCAAATCTTTCTAAAGCGGGACTACGATTTGCGCCGTCTGGCGCGAGGGGCGGACGTCGCGGCGATTTACGCGTCGATCGTCGATCACGGAGTTCCGCTCATCTTGGACTTGGGCGCCAATATCGGGCTCGCTTCGCTTTACTTCGCCAAGAATTGGCCCCGCGCGCGGATCATCTCCGTGGAGCCGGCTAGGGACAACTACCTCCTTATGTGCGACAACATCGCCGCGCACAGCAGCATCCAGCCGGTTCATGCTGCCGTCGCGGTCCGGACCGGGGCGGTGCGAATTGCCGATCCTGGGGAGGGCGCTTGGGCCTATCGAACGGAAACCGCGACGCCCGGGTCCGACGGAGCGATAGCGGCCCTGTCGGTGCCGGACCTTCTGATGATGGCGCCGGCCTGCGTCCCCTTCATCGCGAAGATCGATATCGAGGGATTCGAGAAAGATCTATTTGCGACGAATACCGAATGGGTTTCAAAATTTCCCATCCTCGTCGTCGAATTGCATGACTGGATGTTGCCACGCTCGGCAAGCTCTCGAAGCTTTCTCCGCACGATTGCGCAGCTTGATCGCGATTTCGTCACCAGCGGCGAAAATATATTCTCAATCTCGAATAGCTTTTGCGTAACCCGAGATACCCCCTTCCCTGTCTGTCATCGCTCGCGTCTATGGCCGCATTGAACCCCATTCGGCGGATGGCAGAATGATCGGCCTCGTGGACCCTGCCGTCGCGCCGCGTGACAGCGAGTGCAACCTGAATGGGAGGCGGCACAGGCATGCTCTCATGCCGGTGTTCATCCGATGGCTTGGAGGCACGGAATAACCCTTGTCGGCTCAGCGGGCTTCGGTTCCGCTGGTTCGAGCGAGGGCACCGCCATCGAACATCGTCGAGATCGACAATCGGCGCGGGCATGATCGACACCAGCCGGCACTGCAACCCCGTGATGGAGAGGTCCGCCTTCTGCCGTGCGCGAGCGACACGCCTGCTTGCTTCCCCTTTGAACGTCCGGGTTACGTCCACCGCCCGAATTCTTACCCGCATTCGGAGGAGGTGTGCGGCGGCAACAACGGTTCGAACCCGGGCGGACCGCGCCACTATGGGACGACGATTACGGCGCATGGCGCCAACATCATGACCTTCTGTGAAATGCTGCCGAGCAGCAGTCCGGCCAAGCGTCCCCGGCCCCGTTTGCCCAGCACGATCACGCCAGCGTCATGTTCCTTGGCGAGCAGGAGGATCATCTCGGCAGGTTCGCCCGTACGGAGCTCGGTATGGACGCGCCGCGCCCCTCTCGCCTGCGCGCGTGCCTTGGCCTTGGCCAAGATGTCGTTCGCGGCATCGGTG
>JASHRZ010000375.1 GCA_030037055.1 Alphaproteobacteria bacterium | reverse complement strand
TCAGCGAGCGGGCGGAGCGCCCGGTGACGCGCGACCAGCTCCGCGCCGTGCTGCGCGTCGAGGCCAGCGACAGCAATGCGGCGCGTCTCCAGGCGGAGATCGACCGGCGCATGGCGGCGGCGGTGGCGCGCGCCAAAAGCGTCGCCGGCATCAGCCTTTTCACCGGCGGCTATGCCGTCTTTCAGCAGCAGGGCAAGGACCAGTCGCCGCAATGGCACGGCAGCGCAGGGCTGACGCTCACCGCGCGCGAGCCGGCGCCGCTGCTGGCGCTGCTCGGCGAGCTGCAGCAGAGCGGGCTGTTAATGTCATCGCTCGCCTATGAGCTGACGCCGGAAGGGGCGCGCAAAGCGGAGGACGAGCTCACCGCCGAGGCGCTCGAGCGGCTGCGCCAGCGCGCCGAGCGCATCGCCGTGCCGCTCGGCCTTGCCGCGCGCCGTATTCGCGACCTGCGCGTCGGCAATGCCACTGGCGCGCAGCCGGCGCCGCGCCTTTTTGCCACCGTCGCCGGCGGCGGCGCGCCGGCGCCCGTCGCCGAGCCCGGCGAGGCCACCGTCGGGGTCTCAGTCGAGGCCGAGTTCGAGCTCGTATCCAAGCCCTGAGCCTCAGCCGGTTTCGGCGAGGTGCTGGCGGGTCCAGGCGAGCAGGCGCTGCAGCGGCATCGCGCCGGCGATGCGGGCGATCTCCCTTCCGTGCTGCATCAGCATCAGCGTCGGGATGCTCTGGATGCCGAAGCGCCGGGCGATCTGCGGCGCCGCCTCGGTGTCGAGCTTGGCGACGCGGACGGCCGGCTCAAGCGCTTGCGCGGCCGCGTCCACCACCGGCGCCATGACGCGGCACGGCCCGCACCACGCCGCCCAGAAATCGGTCAGCAGCGGCAGGTCGCCGGTCTCGGCGTGGCGCGCGAAGGTCGCGGCGGTGAGCGCCAGCGGCTGCCCGGCGAAGAGCGGCTCCCGGCACTCGCCGCAGTGGCCCTTATGGGCGAGCCGGGCGCGCGGCACGCGGTTGAGCGTGCCGCAGGCGGGGCAGGGAAGGGTGAGCGGATCGCGCATGATGGCCTCCATCGCCTATGTGGGGGCGCCGGCGGCGCGAGCAAGCGTCAATGCGGCCGGACGATACGCGCCGCGCTCTTCGCCGGCGCGCCCGGAACCGGATCACGCCGGAAATGGCCGGCCTTGCCGGCAGGGCGCTTCGAGCCTACGGTCGCGCCGACCGCCGCCGCGCGGACACGGAAAGGAGTCACTTTGAGCGATCCCTCGGTTCCGGCCGATCTTCTGGCCTTGCGCGCGCCTGTGCCGGACTGGTTCCGCTGGGCGGTGTCGATGCCGCATCAGTCGCGCTCGATCGCCGTCGCGGGCTGCCCAATCCATTATCTCTTCTGGCCGGCGCCGGCAGAGAGCTTCGGCCGTCGCGGTCTGCTCTTCGTCCATGGCGGCGGTGCGCATGCGCATTGGTGGAGCTTCATCGCGCCTTATTTCACCCGCGGCTTCCGCGTTGCCGCCATCGACCTCTCGGGCATGGGCGACAGCGGCCGGCGCGAGAGCTACACCGCCGAGCTGCGCGCCCAGGAGATGCGCGCCGTCATCGCCGATGCCGGGCTCGGGCCCCATCCCTTCGTCATCGGCCACAGCTTCGGCGGCTTCATGAGCATGAAGTTCGCCGCCCGGTTCGGCGACGAGCTCGGCGGCGCGGTGATCGTGGATTCGCCGATCCGCTCGCCCGAGGAAGAGGCGCAGCAGCCCCTGTCGCCGCCGCGCTGGGCGAACAAGAGGGTCTATGAGAGCTTCGAGGCGGCGCTCGCGCGCTTCCGGCTGATGCCGCCGCAGAGCTGCGACAACGACTTCATTGTCGAGTATATCGCCCGGCACTCGCTGATGCCGGTCGAAGGCGGCTGGACCTGGAAGTTCGACGGCGCGGCGCTGGGCGCGCGCCGCTTCGGCGAGCCCTTCCGCGAATATCTCCAGGCGGTGCGCTGCCGCGCCGCGCTGATCTTCGGCGAGAAGAGCGCGCTGGTCTCGCGCGCCACCGCCTCCTACATGTCCTCGCTGATGGGGCCCTCGGCGCCCATCGTCGAGGTGCCGGAGGCGCAGCATCATGTCATGCTCGACCAGCCTCTGGCCTTCGTTGCGGCGCTGCGCATGCTGCTCGAAAGCTGGATTCGCGCCGATCCTTAGTGGCGGGCGCCCGGCACCGCCGGCATCGCGCCCACCGCCGCCCCGGAAAGGCAGCGCGGCGCCGCAAGGCTCAGACCACCGCTCCTCAAGCGGCGCGCGGCTCGGTCCCGACCAGCGGCCACGACGGCACGACCTTCCTGAACCCGCCCTCCATCGCTCGGTTCACCAGCGCAAGCCTAAAGTTAACTTTGAGATTGGCCTTTGGCGCCTCGGCCAATTGTTCGGCATAATCAAAATTTTCTTATTGCAAAGTTCACTTTGGCCCAGGCCCAGCTTGACGCGATGCAGGACGATTCCTCGCCCGAGCGGTCCAAGCTCCACAGCGCCGCCGAGCTCGCCCGCGAATTCTCGCTCACCACGCAAGGACTGTGCTTTTACGAGGAGAAGGGATTGATCGCGCCGGCGCGCGTCGGCAAGACGCGGGTCTACGGCTATCGCGAGCGCGCGCGTCTCCTGCTCATCCAGAAGCTGCGCCGTCTCGGCTTCTCGATCGACGCCATCCGCGACTATCTCAACCTCTACCGCTCCGACGCCAGCGGCGCCGTCCAGTATCGCGTCGGCCTCGAGAAGATTGCGAGCCGCATCCGCGATCTCGAGGAGAAGAGGCGCGACATCGACGAGGCGCTTGCCGGCCTGCGCGCGCTCGAGCTCGAAGCGCAGGAACGGCTCTCGCGCGCGCTTGCCGAAGCGCCGCGCACCGCCGCCGAGCGCTCGCGCAGCCGCTGATCGCCGGTTCCTCGCTCGCGCGCGAAGGAGGGGCTCCGGCCCGGAGCCGCGGCAAAATCGCCTGATGAGAAGCTCAGCCGCCTCGTCGTGCTGCGTGGGAGCGCTCAAGCCGTTGCGCATGCAAGAGCCGGCCGAGCGGCTGCCGGAGCAAGGGGACGATCATCGAGACCGTGCCCATCGGCAGAGGGTTCGTGGAGCGATTCATTCAAAGCGGCATGCGGCGTCTGCCCGAAATCGACGCGAGCGGCGACCAATTGCCGTTTGGGATTTCTGTCATGGCTAGTTGGAGGTGGCCGAATCCCGTGCGCCGCGTTGACGCCGATCCGCGCCTGGCCGAACTCTGGGAGGCGCGCTTTCCTTTTGGCGAGGGTTGGGAGGGATAACCAGTGCGTGCCAATGTCAGCTCCGGATGGCGCTCCGCGATCGCGGCATAAGGCGCCCT
>JASHRZ010000374.1 GCA_030037055.1 Alphaproteobacteria bacterium | reverse complement strand
CGACGCCGACGACGCTGCGCGCCAGCCGGGCGAGCAGCGCGGTGCCGTAGCCGGTGCCGCAGCCGATCTCGAGCACGCGGTCCTCGCGGGTGATCTCGGCAAGCTGGATGAGCCGCGCCAGCACCATCGGCTCCATCATGTAGCGCCCGCGGCCCAGCGGCAGGTCGTCATCGACATAGGCGGCGCCGCGCAGGTGCGCCGGCACGAAGCGCTCGCGGGGGACGGCGAGGAAGGCCTCGAGCACCGCCTGGTCCGTCACCCTATTGGTGCGGAGCTGGCTTTCGACCATGGCGAGGCGCGCGGCGTCGTAGTCGGTCATGGCGGCTCCCTGGCGAAGGCTCTTGGCTGCGGGCGCGTCGCGTCGTTTTATATCGTCGCCGCGGGGTTAAGACAATGCTAGCGGCGGCCGCCTTGACCCTCCGCGGCATACCGGCATATACCACCCGGTCCCGGCCGGATGGCAGAGTGGCTATGCAGAGGACTGCAAATCCTCGTACAGCGGTTCGATTCCGCTTCCGGCCTCCAGCGCTTCCTCCCGCCGGGGTAGCGCCGGGCGGGCGGCTCTGATATAAGCCGCTGCCGTGCCCGAAGGGAAATGACGGCCGCTGATCCCGGGTAGCTCAGTGGTAGAGCAAGCGGCTGTTAACCGCTTGGCCGGGGGTTCGAATCCCTCCCCGGGAGCCAATCGTGAGAGGGGGCCTAGCTGAGAGATCGGCTAGGCCCCTGTGACATAAGAGGGGGGTCGGGCAACACAGAGCGGGGCGCAGCAAATCATGCGGCGGCGCAGTTCGTATCCGCACCATCGAAGGCGCATATGGCGCTTGATCAGCGATCGCTGACTGACGGCTTTGGGGAAGCGGACATCGGGTGATGACGGCAACAGGATTTTATTTGACGCCTCATCAGCGGTGATGAAAGACGCCCGCCCGACCAGGGAGAACCCCCCGTCCGCGGATGGCACCGAAGGGGAAGAATCCGTGAGGATGGAGGCCGCGAACAAAAAAGAATGGCCCGCCGAACCCGAACCATGGGCCCCAGAGCCAAGGACCGTAATAAGGATAATAGGCGTAGGGCGGGTAAAAGGCGTAAGGGAGATAAGGGGGACCGGCGGGAATGGCGGGCAAGGTCGCATAGGACGGAGCGTAAAGGTAGGGTTCCGGCGCGATGAGCGCCTCCGCCGACCCCGGGATGCCGCCCACCATGCTCAAGGGACCCAGCCGGAAAACGGCATCGGCAACCTTCTTCTGATCGGCCGAGAGGCCGGCATAGAGCGCCTTGAAGGCGAGGATGAACGTCTTGAGGCCGTTGAGCTGCGCCTCGCCGAGCTTCTCATAGGCGCTGAGATTGTCGACGGCGCTGCCCTTCTGCGCACTCTGAAGCCTTTCTTTGATCAGAGGTGCCACGGCCGCCGCGTTGTCGCGCATCGCTTGCGCGACATGGGCCCAGAGCGGTTCCTGCGCGGGGGTGATGCGCAGCCGGTCGTGCAGATACTTGATCCGCGCCTGGATCGGGTCGAGCGGCGCTTGCGCGGCGCCCTCCTCCGGGTTCGCTTGCGCAGGCGCGGTCGATCGCTCGCCATCCTCGATCGAGGGGGCCTGGCCCGCGGAGATTTCCGCGTCGGCCGCTTGCGCCGGGCAGGCCGCAGGCGACAGGCCGGCCAGAGCGATGGCGCCGAGAACCACGGCCGCGACGAGCGCGCGGGCGATCGCAGGGAAGAGATGATCCATCGACGCCCTCTTCGCAGATCCACTCGATTACGATCGGTGGTGGCCTCGATACCTCGATAGATGATCTATGGCGGGATGCCGGCTTTGGCAAGCGCTCGTCGCCGACCGCGGATCAGCGAAGCGAATTGATGTAGAGCGCGAGGTCGCGGAGCTGCTCTGCGCCCAGCGTGATCGGCGACATCTGATGGCCGCTGGCGAGCGCGGCGGCGAGCCGCTCGTCGTTCACCGTGCCGGACTGCGCCATCTTGAAGAAGGACGGTGCCGCCGTCGTTCCCGTCAAATGACAGGCGATGCAGTTGCGCTCGGCGATCTTCCAACCCGGCCGCAGCCGCGGATCGGTCACTTCCGGACAGTCGGCGCCGGGATGGCTGAGCTGCCAGTTCTGGCAGGTGCGCATCACCACGCCGAAAAGGAAGTCGCCGACGGTGAGCGCGCGCGATTTCGGATAGTTGTTGAAGGTGGGATCGCTGATGAGCTCATGCAGCCGCGTGGCGTCGTCGGCGCTGATGTTGCTCAAGGTGAAGCCGTCCTTGCGGAAGCCGAACTCCGCCTGGAGATACCGGTGATCGCTCTCGACGAGACCGGCGGCAAGGGCGGGTGCCGTCGCAGCGAGCAGAAGGGCGAGCGCGGCCCAGCCGTTCGTCGTGCCTGCCCGGCGGCGCCGGCGCGTGAGGGAAAGTGCCGCCAGTGTCAATGTCACGGATGTCCTCCTGTTGCGGTCGGCAGAGCCGCGCGCTATCCGCGGCGCAAGGGCCCGCGCCGGCGACACCATGATGGCTCCCGGCGGCTGCCGTCAACATCGACCTGGATCGCACGCCGCTCGTCAAAGCACCGCGCCGGGGCTGCCGAGCGCTTCCTCGGCCAGCCCGCGGGTGATGATGTCGTAGGCCTCGTCCACGGAATCGGTGCGGTGGAACAGATTGACATCCTGCGGGCCGATGGTGCCGTAGCGCACCAGCGCGTCGAAATTCACCACCTCGTCCCAGAACTTGGCGCCGAACAGCACGATCGGCATGCGCTTCTTCATCTTGCGCGTCTGCACCAGGGTGAGAATCTCGAACATCTCGTCGAGGGTGCCGAAGCCGCCCG
>JASHRZ010000373.1 GCA_030037055.1 Alphaproteobacteria bacterium | reverse complement strand
CTGCGGCCCTATGTCGCCTGCTTCTCGCGGCTGTCGATGGAGCTCGCGGCGCGCAACGACTGGAACATCATCTTCGCTCCCTTTGCCGCCGCCATGGTCTATGGCAGCCTGGCCCAAGGGGTTGCGGCCTTCGGCGAGGAATGCGCCCGCCGCGGCCGCGTCGCGCGCCGAGCGATGTGCAGCTATTTCATCCACATCGCCGACAGCAAGGCGGAAGAGGATTACGGCCGCGCCGCATTGCTGCGCTATTTCAAGGACGCGCTGATCGCCGCCTTTCCCTCGGATGCGCGGACGGTGCCGCCGACGCTCAAATATTTCCTGGAGATCGTCGACATCCTCAAGAACATGAAGGCGGAGAATCTGACCTCGAAATCGATCCTGACCGGCAGCCCGCAACGGATCATCGACGATCTCAAATCGGTCGAGGCCGCGGGCGTCGCCGAGGTCATCCTCTATTTCAATTACGGCCTTAAACCCTACGGCATGGTGATCGAGCAGATGGACCGCTTCGCCCGCGAGATCATGCCCGCCTTCGCCGCCGCCGAGCGCTAGGTGGGCGATGTTCGACCTCGGCGATTATCTGCCCTATCTCATCAATCGCGCCGGCGAGCGGCTGGCGACCCGGTTCGACCGCGACATCGCCCGCACTGGCATCGGCGTTCAGGAGTGGCGCGTGCTGGCTGCGCTCGCCGCTGCCGGCGAGCAGCGGCTCTCCGGCCTTGCCAGTCTTACCTCGATCGACCTCTCGACGCTGTCGCGCCTGGTCGGCCGCATGGCGCGCGACGGGCTGGTGGCGCGCGGCCGCGCCGCGGAAGACCGGCGCGAGCGGCGCGTGGCGCTTACCGCCAAAGGCCGGGGCAAGATCCGCGCCATCCTGCCCACCGCCCGGCGCTACGAGCGCCTAGCGCTCAAGGGGTTCGGCGCCGGCGAGGGGCGCCAGCTGAAGCGGCTGCTGCGCCGCGTCTACGCCAATCTAGTGGTACCAATCTGACATTTCGAATCGCACCAAAGCCGCGCGGACCCAGCGATGATGGCGATATCAGTGGGCCAAATGTCAGATTCGATCCACGAGCGCGACGCGCGTGGCGCGTCGTCGCTACGGCGACAGCGCTTGCGTAGCAAGCGCGAGAGCCGCACCCCTGCGGGTAGCCTCAACTCGCCATTCATTTGCCTTGGCCGCGGCGGGGCGCTAATCCCTCGCCGCAAGCCCGGGGGAAACCGCCGATGGAACGCGAGTCCCTGCAATATGACGTGGTGATCGTGGGCGGCGGCCCTTCGGGGCTGTCCGCGGCGATCCGGCTGAAGCAGCTTGCCGCCGAGCACGGCACCGAGATCGGCGTCTGCGTCATCGAGAAGGGCTCCGAAATCGGCGCGCATATCCTTTCGGGCGCTGTGATCGATCCGATCGCGCTCAACGAGCTGATCCCGGACTGGAAGGAGAAAGGCGCACCGCTCAACACGCCGGTCGCCGAGGACCGCTTCTACTACCTTACGGCCAAGCGCGCGCTGCGCATCCCGCCGCCGCTCATGCCGCCAATGCTCAGCAATCACGGCTGCTATGCCGTGAGCCTCGGCAATCTCTGCCGCTGGCTCGGACGCCAGGCGGAGGCGGCGGGGGTCGAGATCTATGCCGGCTTCGCCGGCGCCGAGCCGCTGTTCCACAGGGACGGCTCGGTCAAGGGCGTCGCCACCGGCGATATGGGCATCGGCCGCTCGGGAGAGCATACCGAGCGCTACACCCCCGGCGTCGAGCTGCACGGCAAGTACACGCTCTTCGCCGAAGGCGCGCGCGGCAGCCTCTCGCAGCTTCTGATGCAGCGCTTCAGGCTGCGCGACGGCGTCGACCCGCAGAAATACGGCATCGGCCTCAAGGAGCTGTGGCAGGCCGATCCCGCCAAGCATAAGCCCGGCCTGGTGGTGCACACCATGGGCTGGCCGCTCGACGACCGGACCTTCGGCGGCTCCTTCATGTATCACCTCGAGGCGGGCCAGATCGCCATCGGCTTTGTCGTCAATCTCGATTACTGGAACCCGCATCTGGCGCCTTACGAGGAGTTTCAGCGTTTCAAGCATCATCCGCTGGTACGGCCCTATCTCGATGGCGGCAAGCGCATCGCCTATGGCGCCCGCGCCATCAACGAAGGCGGGCTGCAATCGGTGCCGAAGCTGGTGTTTCCCGGCGGCGCGCTGATCGGCTGCGCCGCCGGCTTCCTCAACGTGCCGCGCATCAAGGGCACGCACAACGCGATGAAGACCGGTATGCTCGCCGCCGAGGCCGCATTCGCGCGCATCGCCGCCGGCTCCGAAGGCTGCGACCTTCTCGATGAGTACGAGCGCGCCTTCCGCGCGAGCTGGGTGTGGAGCGACCTCTGGAAGGTGCGCAATGTCAAGCCGGGACTGCGCTGGGGTGCGCGGCTCGGCACGCTGCACGGCTCGCTGCAGATGTGGTTGCACGATCTCGGCCTCGGCCGGCTGCTGCCCTATACCTTGCATCACCGCAAGGCCGACAACGAGAGCCTGAAGCGTGCCGCCGACGCGCCGCCGATCGCCTATCCGAAGCCCGACGGCGTCATCAGCTTCGACCGGCTGTCCTCGGTCTATCTGTCCAACACCAATCACCGCGAGGACCAGCCGCCGCATTTGAAGCTCAAGGACCCGTCGATCCCGATCGCCTATACTTTGCCGATCTATGACGAGCCGGCGCAGCGCTATTGCCCGGCCGGGGTCTATGAGGTCGCGCGCGACGCCGATGGCGCCAATCCGCGCTTCGTCATCAACTTCCAGAACTGCGTCCACTGCAAGACCTGCGACATCAAGGACCCGCCGCAAAACATCCTGTGGACCGTCCCCGAAGGCGGCGGCGGCCCGAACTATCCGAATATGTAGGCGCCCCCGCGCGCCGCTTCGGGCGCCTTGATCGCGGAGTTGGAAATCGGCTTGACGCGCCGCGCTCGCCCTTGACGCGCGCGCCGCCGTTCCCACCTCTCAACCGTCCGATTTTCCCGGCGCCCTGCTTCCGCGAGGACGCGGAAGGTCAGTCTTGCAAATGCCTGGCCTAGGGTCTGTCAGCCTCGCGAAAGCTTGGCGTAAGGACCACGCAAGCAAGCCGCGGCATTCCTAAGCGCTGTTGGCTCCGGCAGATGGGGCTGGACGAAAGAGGCCCTGGGCGGTCGCCGCGCGGGGACGAAGGACCGCAGCATGCGGCGCGTGTCTCGGGCGTCGTGCCGCGAAGGGGCGCCAAACGCAGGCCATCAGGTCGTCGTAAGGTTGACGTAAGCTTGATGCTTAAGATGTAAGAAAGCGGTAAGTGTATGATCCTATAGGCGCAACGATGAACGATTCCCATGCACCGCAGCCTCGGATATTTATACGGTATTTATCTGAGCATCGGCCATCTCTACCAGAGAATTTATTATACTTCTGGTAACTGGCTGAGTACTGTTTCCCCGCGAATATCTGTGATTCCAATGACGCGGGACCCGGATCGAGAAGGTTGCCGCCGGACCTTCGTCCGCGGCTGCCGTCGCGGCATTGGATTGCTTGGAGCTTGAGGGCCATGTTTGAGACGCAATCACCGCGAGGACTACCCGCCTTCGTCGGCCGCCGCCCTTTGTGGCTGCAGCTCGCGATCGTCGGCGCGATCGGCGTGCTGATGGCGGCGGCCTTCGCCCTCACCGGCCTGTTCGGCCGCAGCACCGTGCAGACCCCGGCGGCGAGCGAAGGCGCCGCCGACACCTTCCGTCCGACCGCGGCACAGTGGGCGAGCCTGTCGCTGGCGCCGGTTCGCGAGATGACCTTCCGCGCGCTGCGCGAAACCGACGGCAAGATCGCCAATAACGACGATACGACGACGCCGGTCTACTCGCCCTATAGCGGGCAGGTCACGCGCCTCTTCGCCAAGGCCGGCGATACCATCAAAAAGGGCGCGCCGCTCATGGCGGTGGCCGCTTCCGAATTCGTTCAAGCCCAAAATGACCTCATCACCGCGCTGCAGGGGCTCAACGCGGCGCGCGCGCAGCTTCGTCTCACCACCATCAATGAGACGCGCCAGCACGAGCTCTACGACGCCAAGGCCGGCGCGCTGAAGGACTGGGAGCAATCGCAGGCGGATCTCGAATCCGCCAAGGCCGGTTTCCACACCGCCGAAGTGGCGCTCGCCGCCGTGCGCAACCGCCTGCGCATCCTGGGCAAGAGTGACAGCGAGATCGCCCAGCTCGAGGCTGCGAAGAGCGAGGCGGTTGGCGCAGAATCGATCGTCACCGCGCCGATCGGCGGCATCGTGACCCAGCGCCAGGTCGGACTCGGCCAATACATCAACAGCGCCGCTGGCGGCGCCTCCGGCCCGGTCTTTTCGATCGGCAATCTCGCCACCGTCTGGCTGCTCGCCAATGTGCGCGAGGCCGATGCGCCGCTGATGCAGCTGGGCGAGCCGGTGGAGGTGCATGTTCTGGCCTATCCCGGCCGCGTCTTCAAGGCGAAGCTTACCTATGTCGCGCCGTCGATCGATCCCAACCTGCATCGCCTGCCGGTGCGGGCGGAGGTGGAGAACCCCGACGGGGCCCTGAAGCCTGAGATGTTCGCCACCTTCAGCATTGTTACGGGCGCGGACGTAACCGCGCCAGCGGTGCCGGAATCAGCCGTAGTCCATGAAGGCGAAACCGCCCGCGTCTGGGTGGTGCGCGACGACAAATCGGTCGCCTTGCAGGCGGTCCGCCTGGGCCAGATCAGCGACGGCCAGGTCGAGGTGCTCGCCGGGCTCAAGCCGGGCGACACGGTCGTCGCCGCCGGCAGCCTGTTCATCGATCGCGCGGCCAAGACCACCGACTGACCCCCGCATCGGGCCGCCGCGCATCGAGATGAGCAAGACCGCGGCACGCCCGGAAAGCATGGACCCATGAACAACATCGTCGTCTTCGCCCTCAAGCAGCGCGTGCTGATGGTGATCCTGCTGGTCTTCCTGATCGGCGCCGGCATCGTCTGCTTCCTGCGGCTCAACATCGAGGCCTATCCCGATCCGGTGCCGCCGCTGGTCGAGGTGATCACCCAGAGCACCGGCCAGTCGGCCGAGGAGATCGAGCGCTACATCACCATTCCGATCGAGATCCAGCTGGCCGCCATCAAGAACGTCAAATCCGTGCAGACCATCTCGCTGTTCGGTCTCAGCGACGTGCGGGTGCAGTTCACCTACGACTACACCTACGAGGAGGCGGAGCAGAAAGTCATCAATCAGCTGACCCAGCTCTCGCCGCTGCCCAACGGCGCGTCTCCCGGCATTTCGCCGGAGAGCCCGATCGGCGAGATCCTGCGCTACCGCATCCTCGGCCCGAAGGGCTACTCGGTGATGGATCTCAAGACCATCCAGGACTGGATCCTCGAGCGTCGCTTCAAGGCGGTGCCCGGCGTGATCGATGTCAGCGGCTGGGCGGGCAAGACCAAGACCTACGAGGTCACCGTCGACCAGAACAAGCTGCTGGATTACGGCCTGACCATTCCGCAGGTGCTGCAGGCGCTCAACAACAGCAACGTCAATGTCGG
>JASHRZ010000372.1 GCA_030037055.1 Alphaproteobacteria bacterium | reverse complement strand
GCGCAATGCCTCATAACGGATCCGTGCAACCGGCTGAGGGAGCACTCGGTGAGAACGCTCGGGTTGTTGCCTCACGCAAGCAATCGTGAGATATTCGCCGGGTTGAAGAATTCCTTGAAGGCGACGTTGCCCGCGAGAGCATCCATGAAGCGCGTGGTCTCCTCCTGGGATTGAGCGACCTTTGCATAGAGCGGCAGCGCCTCGGTCGGATCCTTGAGGCTGGCGGCCTTCACCGTGTATTCGAAGACCGGAATCGTTTTTTGGCGGAAGGCGGATTGGTAACTCGCCAATGATGCATCAAGACGCGACGCGTCTCGCGCAAGGCCGTCTGCGAGCGCGTCCGCGAGAAGCTGAGCGCCCAGAATGCGTCGCCGATTCCCATTCCCGCAAGCGGATCGCGATGGTATGCAGCATCGCCGACGAGCACCCATCCTCTCCCGAAACTTTGGCGATAGAAATTCGGCAGCTTCGACGTGCCTTTGAAGGGGGACATTTGCCGGGTGGAGCCAAGGCGCTCGGCCAGGCTTGGAGCAAGTGAAATGATCTCACGGTATGTGTTCTCCACATTTGCGCGATACAGATCCCAATCGTCATGCGACCGCCCCGCCCAGATGCATGTCAGGCCGTCATGGGTGGGGAAGACAAGGATGTCCCGTCCATGACGCACGTAAAACTCGACCCCATCAGTGGGGACGCCGCCCCAGTACGCGTAATATCCGCAGGTGAGGGATCCGCAGTTTATGTCGGTGATGGCGCCGGCGGCGCGCGCCACCGGCGACCAAAGGCCGTCGGCGCCCACGACAATCGTGGCCCTTTCTTCGAGGAACTTTCCGTCTCTGGCCTGCACGCGCGCTCCGACGACCCGATCGTTCTGCCAAATGAGCTCGCGAAACGTCGTGGCTTCCCGAATCTCGGCTCCCGCCGCTCGCGCCGCCTCGACCAGCAGCAGGTCGAGGATCGTCCGGCGCGGGCAGTACATGATGCCCGTGCCGTCAACAGGGCTCGGTCGGCCGCTAATGCTGACAGCGCCGTAGTCGGCGGTGACGCGGTGGATAGCGGGGCAACCGGTCGCCGATAATTTATCAAGCAGGTCCCATTTCGCCAGGAACGACGTCGTCCTCGGCCACAGGAAGTGCGTCGAGATCGTATCGGTTGGGAATTGCGCGCGGTCGGCGGCGAGAACTCTGCAGCCGTTGCGCGCGAGGAGCATCGCCAACGCTGCTCCGGCGCAGCGCGTTCCGACAATGAACACGTCATACCGCGTCATGCCGTCGCCCAAGTCGCGAACTCGATCTCGTTGCCGGCCGCCGTGGTTGGCGTCCAAGCACCTTCCGGAGCGAAATTACAGTATTGCGAACGTTTCGTCATCGATCGGCGAGTTCACTTTTGCGCCGGCGTTGGTTCGCACCGGCGCGGAGCGAGGCGTCGGCGGGGACCTGTCGCCCGATCCCGCCGGACGGCACGTCGACCACGCGCAACGGAAAGCGTTCGGGCCCTTGCGCAGCTTTTCGCCCACCGCGCCTTCGCTTCGGCGCTGCCGGCGGTTTCGGCAGTGATGCCGTCGCCGCTGCCGCTCTTGCCCCGCACCGGCTGCGCCGTGCGGGTGAGTGCCGTTTGATCTGCATCGCCGTTTGATCTGCATCAAAGCGCGATCCAAGGCGGCGGATAGGCTGTTTGGCGGGTGGCGCGCCGAGGCTGCGCCGGAGCGGGGAGCTCGCCCGACCGGCCGCGCTTCCCGCGGAGGATGTTGCTCCATGTTCCAGATCCGCATTCATGGCCGCGGGGGACAAGGTGTGGTTACCGCGGCCGAAATGCTCTCGATTGCAGCATTCCTCGAAGGGCGCTTCGCCCAGGCCTTTCCGAGCTTCGGCTCCGAACGCACTGGCGCGCCGGTCGTCGCCTATTGCCGCATCGACGACAAGGACATCCGGCTGCGCGAGCCGATCCTCGAGCCCGACGCGCTGATCATCCAGGACCCGACCCTCCTGCATCAGGTCGACGTTTTCTCAGGGTTGCACCCGGACGGCTACGTGCTCGTCAACACCAGCCGGAGTTTCGCCGAGCTCGGCATCGCCGAGCTCGCCGCGCGCTACCGCGTGCAGCGCCTTTGCACCGTGCCGGCGACCGAGCTTGCGGTGAAGCATGTTGGCCGGCCGGTGCCGAACATGCCCTTGCTCGGCGCCTTCGCCGCAATTTCCCCCGTGTTCTCCCTCGCCTCGGTCCTGAAGGCGATCGGGCAGCGCTTCTCGGGGACGCTCGCGCAGGGCAATGTCGCCGCGGCGACCGCCGCTTATGAGACGGCGCGGCGCAGCCTGGAGTCGGTCCGTGCTTAAGCAGACCGAAGGTTCCCATGCGGTCGCCGAAGCGGTGGCGCTGTGCCGACCCGAGGTGATCTGCGCCTATCCGATCTCGCCGCAGACGCATATCGTCGAGGCGCTCGGTGAAATGGTGAAGAGCGGCGCGCTCGCGCCATGCGAATTCATCAACGTCGAGTCCGAGTTCGCCGCCATGTCGGTGGCAATCGGCGCCTCGGCGGCGGGCGCGCGCAGCTACACCGCGACGGCGAGCCAGGGGCTTCTGTTCATGGTCGAGGCGGTCTACAACGCCGCCGGCCTCGGCCTTCCGGTCGTCATGACGGTCGCGAACCGCGCGATCGGCGCACCGATCAACATCTGGAACGATCACAGCGACAGCATGAGCCAGCGAGATTGCGGCTGGATCCAGCTCTTCGCCGAGACCAACCAGGAGGCAATCGATCTGCACATCCAGGCCTTTCGGCTCGCCGAGGAGCTGTCGCTGCCGGTGATGGTGTGCATGGACGGCTTCATCCTTACCCACGCCTATGAGCGGCTGGAGCTGCCGAGCCAGGAGCAGGCGGACCGCTATCTCCCGCCCTTCGAGCCGCGGCAGATGCTCGACCCCGCGCGGCCCGTCACGATCGGCGCCATGGTCGGACCCGAGGCCTTCACCGAGGTCCGCTATCTCGCCCATGCCAAGCAGATGCAGGCGCTCGAGCTCGTTCCGGAGCTGGCGCGCGGCTTCAAGAACGTGTTCGGCCGCGAGTCCGGCGGACTCGTCCGCCCCTACCGCATGGAGGACGCCGAAATCGCCGTCATCGCCTTGGGTTCGGTGCTCGGCACCATCAAGGATACGGTCGACGACATGCGCGAGGACGGCGTCAAGATCGGGGCGCTCGGCATTACCACCTTCCGTCCGTTCCCGCTGAAGGAGGTGCGCGACGCGCTGACGCGGGTGAGGCTCTACGTCGTCGTCGAGAAGAGCCTCGCCATCGGGATCGGCGGCATCGTCGCCACCGATGTGCGCATGGCGCTCGCCGGGCGGCTCCATCTGCGCGGCTATACGGTGATCGCCGGGTTGGGCGGGCGCGCCATCACCAAGGCAAGCCTGAGGCGCGCGCTGAGCGCGGCCATCGCCGGCAGGCTCGAGCGCCTCCACTTCCTCGATCTCAACCGCGAAATCGTCGACCAGGTGCTGGCGCATGAGAAGGAGGTGCGCCGCTCCGGCCCGATCGCCGAGGCCGTGCTGCGCAATGTCGGCGTCGTCGGCGCCAAGATCCGCTAGGCAGAACCCATGCACCAGCCCATAAAATTCTACCAGACGGGCACCCATACCATCGGCAACCGGCTGCTCAAGCCGGAGCAGCGCACCGTCCAGTCCGATCGGGGGCGCAGCAACTCGCTCAATTGCGGGCACCGCGCCTGCCAGGGCTGCGGCGAAGCGCTCGGGGCGCGCTACGCCATTGACGCCGCAATGGACGCCACCCGAAGGCAGCTCATCGCCGCCAACGCCACCGGCTGTCTCGAAGTGTTCTCGACGCCTTACCCTGAAAGCTCCTGGCAAATTCCGTGGCTCCACTCGCTCTTCGGCAACGCCGCTGCGGTCGCGACCGGCATGGCCGCCGCGATGAAGGTCAAGAACCGCAGCGACGTTCGCGTCATCGCCCAGGGCGGCGACGGCGGCACGACCGATATCGGCCTCGGCGGTCTCTCCGGCATGTTCGAGCGCAACGACGACGTCCTCTACATCTGCTACGACAACGAGGCCTACATGAACACCGGCGTCCAGCGCTCTTCGGCGACGCCGCCGGCGGCGCGCACGGCGACGACCGCGGCGGTCGGCGACGAGCCGGGGAACGTCTTCGGTCAGGGCAAGGATATGCCGGCGATCGCCATGGCCCACGGCATTCCCTATGTCGCCACCGCCACCGTTGCCGATCTCCACGATCTCGAGGACAAGGTGGCGAAGGCGATCGCCATCCGCGGCGCCAAATACATCCACATCTTCGTGCCTTGTCCGCTGGGCTGGGGCGCCGCGGCGCACGACACCATAAGGTTGGCGCGGCTCGCCAAGGAAACGGGGATCTTTCCTGTCTTCGAGGCCGAGCGGGGGGAAGTCACCGGCGTGCTCAGGATCCGCCGCAAGACGCCGGTGGAGGAGTACCTGAAGCCGCAGCGCCGCTTCGCGCATCTCTTCGCCCCGACGCCGCGCCCGGACGTCATCGCGCGGATTCAGGCGATCGCCGACCGCAACATCCGCCGCTACGGTCTGCTCGACGAGGGAGCGCGCTGATGCAAAAGCCCTTCGCCGTCACCCTCGATCCCGGCTCCTCGCGCGCTAACCACACCGGCTCCTGGCGCACCTCGCGTCCGGTCTATGTCGACAACCTGCCGCCCTGCAATGGCGCCTGCCCCGCCGGCGAGAACATCCAAGCCTGGCTCTTCCACGCGGAAGCCGGTGCGTACGAGGCGGCGTGGCGCGTTCTCGTGCGCGATAATCCCTTCCCGGCGATCATGGGCCGCGTCTGCTATCACCCCTGCGAAGGCGCGTGCAACCGCCGCAAGCTCGACGAGCCGGTGGGCATCAATTCGGTCGAGCGGTTCCTCGGCGACGAGGCCATCCGCCGCGGCTGGAAATTCGACGCGCCCGCGGCTTCCTCGGGCAAGCGCGTGCTCGTCGTCGGCGCTGGCCCGTCGGGGCTCGCCGCCGCCTATCACCTCGCGATGCTCGGCCATCGCGTGACCATCCGAGAGGCGGGTCCTTTGGCCGGCGGCATGATGCGCTTCGGAATTCCCAAATACCGCCTGCAGCGCGACGTGCTGGATGCCGAGGTGCACCGCATCCTCGAGCTCGGCGTCGAGCTCGTGCTCAACAGCAAGGTCGAGGACATTATCGAGGCGATAAAGGACGGAGGGTTTGACGCCGCTTTTCTCGCCGTCGGCGCGCACATCGCCAGGCGCGCGTATATTCCCGCCGGCGATGCCGTGCGCGTCCTCGACGCCGTGTCGGTGCTGCGCGGCTTGGAGGGCGAGGAAAGGCCGATGCTGGGCCGGCGCGTCGTCGTCTATGGCGGCGGCAACACGGCCATCGACATGGCGCGAACGGCCAAACGCCTCGGCGCTACCGAGGCGCTCATCGTCTACCGCCGGACCCGCGAGAAGATGCCGGCGCATGATTTCGAGGTTGAGGAGGCGCTGCAGGAAGGCGTGATGATCAGATGGCTTTCGACCATCCGGCAGGCGGGTAGCCAAGGGATCACGCTCGAGAAGATGGTGCTCGACGAAAAGGGCTTCCCCCAGCCGACGGGCGAGCTCGAGACCATAGCCGCGGATTCCGTCGTGCTCGCGCTCGGCCAAGACGTCGACCTCTCGCTCCTCGACAAGGTGCCGGGGCTTGAGATCGTGGACGGCGTGGTCAAGGTCGGCTCCGACATGATGACGCGGCATCCCGGCCTCTTCGCGGGCGGCGACATGGTCCCGTCGGAGCGCACCGTCACCGTGGCGGTGGGCCACGGCAAGAAGGCGGCCCGTCACATCGACGCCTGGCTGCGGGGCCGCACCTACGCCCCGGCGCCCAAGCATGCCGACGCGACCTTCGAGCGGCTCAACGCTTGGTATTACTCCGATGCACCGAAGACGGTGCGGCCGATGCTCGATTTGATCCGCCGCCAATCCACTTTCGATGAGGTGCAGGGCGCTCTCGACGAGAGCACCGCGCTCTTCGAGGCGCGGCGCTGCCTCTCCTGCGGCAATTGCTTCGAATGCGACAATTGCTACGGCGTCTGCCCCGACAGCGCCGTCATCAAGCTCGGGCCGGGCGAGCGCTACCGCTTCGATTACGACTACTGCAAGGGCTGCGGCATCTGCGCCGAGGAGTGCCCCTGCGGCGCGATCAGCATGATCCCGGAGGACATCTGAGATGAAGCGGATTCTTTCCGTGACCGGAGCCGTCCTCCTCGCGCTGAGCCTTGCGCAAGCGGCCTTGGCCCAAACCAAGACCATCACCTTGGGCGCCGCGCTTCAGCTCACTGGCGGCTTGGCCAATACCGGACGCTATTACCGCGACGCCTATCAGCTCGCCGTCGAACGGATCAACGAGCGCGGCGGAGTCGAGCTCGGCGGCGAGCGGTACAAGCTCATGCTCGAGATACTCGACAACCAGTCGGACGCGAATCTCGGCGTGCGTCAGTATGTCCAGCTCCTCACCCGCGACAAGGTGAATTTCCTGCTCGGTCCCTATTCCAGCAGCGACGCGCTCGACGATTCCTCGGTTGCCGAGAAATACGAGGTGCCGATGGTGCAGGGCGGCGGCGCGTCCGACCAGATTTTCAGCCGCGGCTACAAATATATCTTCGGCACCCTGCCGCCGGCGGAAGATTACTTCAGCAGCACGATCGAGATGCTCAGCAAGCTCGAACCGAAGCCGAAGACCGTCGCGCTCGTTTCCGCCGACGACGCTTTCGACGTGTCGATGGCCAAGGGCACCCGCAAGCTGCTCGAGAAGGCGGGAATGGAGATCGTCGTTGACCAGCTCTATGCCGCCCGCAGCAGCGATTTCTCGTCCGTCCTCTCCTTGATCAAGTCGAAGGCGCCCGACGCCGTGCTCTGGGGCGGCCTGGAGCCCGACGTGCTCAACGCGATACGCCAGATGAAGAGCCTCGATGTGAGCCCGAGGCTGTTGTATTCCTTCACCGTTGGCGTGCCGACGGCGGATCTGCGCAAGGCACTGGGCAAGGACGCAGAATATGCCTTCGGCATGACCTCGTGGCTGCCGTCGCCGGAGTTCAAGGACGACTGGTTCGGCGACGCCGAGCAATTCGCCAGGCTTTACAAGGAGAAATACGGCTACGATCCGGACTATCACGGCGCCTCCGCGGCAGCCGATGTCGAGACCTTCGTCAAGGCGATCGAGGCGGCAGGTTCGCTCGATGCCAAAAAGGTGCGCGAGGCCATCGCCAAGATCGACTTCCAGAGCCTCTTCGCGCGAATCCACTTCGACGAGCGTGGACAGATCATCCTGCCGCAGACGGTCATCCAGGTGCAGGATGGCAATGTGGTCGCGGTCTATGGCGACAGGCTCGTGAACAAGCCGCGTTATCCCATCCCGTCCTGGGACAAGCGGGGGTAGAGAGGCGGCTGATGATCCGATCGCACGTCGTTGCGGCGGCGGGCTCGATGCGCTGCGCCAATTCGCCGCTGTCCGCCGGCAAACTCGCCGGATCCCGCCATCGCCGATTTGAAGCGTGAATGGCGCCGCGACCGGCGGGTGCCGGCGCGGGTCGGCCGCTACAGCAGCTGCAGGAAGATCAGGATGAGACCGATCACCGACACGAGCCAGGCCAACGTGCGCAGCCAGGGCACCCCGGCAACGTAGATGATCGCGTGCGCCAACCGCCCCCAGAAGAACAGCTGCGCGCCCAGCGCCGTCGTCGCATTGGTGCGGCTGGCGATCTGCGCGATGAGCACCAGCGCGATGAAGAGCGGCAGGTTCTCCAGCATGTTGTGATGCGCCCGCTGCGCCTGCCCGGCCCATCCCGTGAGCGCCGGCAGGCCCTCGCGGTTGCTGGCGAGCGTCGCTAGGTCGAATTGTCCGCTGGCGCCCGCCACCGCGACGAGCACCTGCACGAAAGTGAGCGCGACCGACCAGACCAGCAGCGTGAGTTCGATTGTCATGGGTGCGACACCCCCCGATGAGATTCGTTACGTTGGAATGCTAGCATGGCGCCGCCGCTGCTGTCCCCGGCGCGCTGCTACCGCCCCGGCACGCCCTTGGTCGTCGAGTATTCGAAATGCAACGCCTCGCCGGGATGCACCAGCGGAAAGATTGCATGCGCCGCCAGCGCCGCCTCGGCGAAACCGGAGAGGATGAGCTTGAGCTTGCCGGGATAGGCGGCGGCGTCGCCGATGGCGAAGATGCCGGGCACGGAGCTTTGGCAGGTGGCCGGATCGACGGCGACGTGGTGGCGCTCGAGCGCGAGGCCCCAGCCGGCGATCGGCCCGAGCGTCATTGAAAGCCCGAAGAACGCCAGCAGCGCGTCGGCCTCGAGCCGCCGCTCCCGGCCCGCGAGATCGGCGACGATCACCGCCTCGAGGGCGCCGCCGCCGCCTTCGAGCGCATGGAGCTGATAGGGAATGACGAGATCGATCGCGCCGTCGCGCGCCAGCTGCTCGAGCTTCGCCGCGCTGCCGGGCGCGGCGCGAAACTTGGCGCGGCGATGCACCACCAGCACTCGCGCCGCCACCTCGGCCAGCGACAGCGCCCAATCGACGGCGCTGTCGCCGCCGCCGGCGATGACGACGCGGCGCCCTCGGAAATCCTCGCGCCGCTTCACCAGGTAGAAGACGCTCTTGCCTTCGAAGGTTTCGATGCCCGGCAGCGGCGGCCGGTTCGGACCGAAGGCGCCGACGCCGGCGGCGATGATCGCCGCGCGTGCCTCGATGACGGTGCCGCGCGAGGTCTCGAGGCGGAACCCGCCTTGCGGCAGCGGCGCCAGACGCTCGACCTGCTGCGCCAAGTGATAGACGGGATGGAAGGGCGCCGCCTGCTCGGCCAGCCGGTCGATGAGCGCCGCCGCATCGATGCGAGGATGGCCGGGAATGTCGTAGATCGGCTTCTCCGGATAAAGCGCCGCGCATTGCCCGCCCAAGAGGTCGAGTGCGTCGACGACATGGCAGCGCATCTTGAGCATGCCGCATTCGAACACGGCGAAAAGTCCCACCGGCCCCGCGCCGATGATCGCCACCTCCGCCCGCTGCATCTCGCCCGCCATCGCTTCTCCTCTGTGCCGGGTCTGGCGCTACAATGGCGGCGGTGCTGGCGTGGCGCAATTGACATCTGCTAAGCCCGTGACGGGAAGAGAACGAGGGAGGCGGCGATGCTGGAGGTCGCGGTCGTCGGGCTCGGCTGGTGGGGCCGGATCATCGCCCGGACGCTGGCGGATAGGCCGAAGCTGCGTGTCCGCCGCGCCGTCGATCCCGACCCCGAGGCGCGTCACTGGGCCGAGGAGCGCGGCATCGCCGCCTCGGCGGAGCTTGCCGACGCGCTCGCCGATCCCGTTGTCCGGGGCGTCGTGCTAGCGACGCCGCACACATTGCACACGCCGCCAATCGCCGCTTGCGCCGGCGCGGGCAAGCATGTCGTCCGCGAAAAACCGCTCGCCTTGCGGCTGAGCGATGCCGAAGCGTCGGTGCGGCTGTGCAATGCCGCGGGCGTGGTGCTCGCCGTCGGCCATGAGCGCCGCTTCGAGCCGCCGACCCCGGAATTGAAGCGGCTCGCCGCAAGCGGTGCGCTCGGCACGCTGCAAATCCAGGCGGCGTTCTGCCAGGACAAGTTCCTGAGCGTGCGCCGGCCAATTGGCGCGTCAGCGCCGCCGAAGCGCCGGCGGGGCCGATGACCGCCACCGGCAGCGATCTCGCCAATGGCGACACACTGGGCGCGCTGGCGACGTGCACGAGCGGCGCCAGTCTGCTGCTCTCGGCAATCCTGGCGACGCCCTTCGCCGGGCGCTTTGCCGTCGATGGCAATCGGGGCTGGGCCGAGCTGCGCGACAAGGCGCATCCCGAGGCGCGGGAAGGCTGGGTGCGCCGCCGCGGCGCCCTTCCCGTGGTCGCCGACGATCCGGCTTCCGCGGCGGTGCGCGCCAAGACCGAGGCCTTTGCCGATGCGGCCGAACGCCGCGCGGCCTATCCCGTGCCGCAGGCCGAGATGATCGCCACCATCGCCGCGTGCGAGGCGATTTGCCGCGCCGCCGCCAGCAGCAAGGTCGAGCCGGTCGCGAGGGTGCCATGATCCGGCGACGCACGCGCCCGGCGCCCGCCCGCTGGGAGGAGACCTTCAAGGGCGCGGTGCTGGCCTCCGAATACGATGCCGAGGCCTCGATGAACTCGCATATCTATGTCTCGCGCTTCGACCAGGCGACCTGGTTTCTGCTGCACGCCATCGGCGTGACGCCCGCCGGGATCAAGCGGCAGCGCCGCCGCGTCGCCATCATCCGCGAGAACTACCAGTTCCTGCGCGAGCTGCGCGGCGGCGAGCTGGTGACGGTGCGCAGCGGCTTTCTCGCCGTCGGCATCAAATACATGCGCTTCCTGCATCAGATGCACGACCGCGCCGACGACCGGCTGGTTGCCACCTGCGACTGCACCGCGGTCTTCGCCAGCCTGCGCTCGGGCAAGAGCATCCCGCTGCCGCAAGCGGTGCAGCGCCGCGCCGCTGCGCATCTCGTCAGCGCCCCGCCGCGGCGGCGCACGTCGCGCCTGGCCTGACGGCACGCGAGGCGCCTCGCGCGGGACGCACCTTTCCGGGCAGTGATCGGCGCAATACATTTCGAGCTCAGTGTCCGGTTGGCCGGCGACATCGTCCATTTCCTGGACGATCTCTTATTCAGTCAGCAGCGCCGGTTTGGCCTGCCCCAACTCGGATGCCGTTGAATAACCCGATTACACTTGGATATTGCCCGCAGGAGAAAACGCGCTGCGACGAGGATGGCGTGCTGTTGACCCTCGGTCCGGGCGATGCGGGGCAGTTCAAGGTTGTCTGCGTCGATGCAACCTAAACGGTCGGCAACGCGGCGAAAGACGATCACACGCTCGAAGTGCTGTCGGTCCTCACACAGCTCATCGATCTCAATAAATCGGCAAAGGAGTTGCGCGAGACGCCGACGGTGAAGATCACCCCGTGCTCGCCGCGCCGGGCGGTTGCGGCGGCTTGGCCGGACGGGATACAAGGGGCGCCGTGGATGCCGCAAGAGATCTGTTTGTCGAATTGCCGGACGAGGCCGCCACCGCCGCGCTGGCCGCGCTTCTGGCGGGCCGCGCCCGCCAAGGCGACGTCATCGGCCTCCAGGGGCCGCTGGGCAGCGGCAAGACGACCTTCGCCCGAGCCTTCATCCACGCCTATGGCGGCGGCGAGGAGGAAGTGCCAAGCCCGACCTTCACCCTGGTCGAGATCTATGCCTTTGCCGGCAAGCCGCCGCTGTGGCATTTCGACCTCTACCGTCTCGACGCGCCGGAAGAAGCCTGGGAGCTTGGGATCGAGGAAGCCTGGGCCGAGGGCATTAGCCTGATCGAATGGCCGGAGCGCCTGGGCAGGCTGCTGCCGGCCGAGCATCTGTTGCTGGCGCTGTCGAAGGGCGGCCATCCCGGCGCGCGGATTGCCCGGCTTGCCGCCACCCCAACCTGGGGCGGACGGCTCCACGGCATCGCCGATGGCTGAGCGCGGCGAACTTATCGCGGACTTTCTCGCCGCCGCGGGCTGGGGCGCAGCATCGCGCTGCCCGATCGCCGGCGACGCCTCGTTCCGCCGCTACCACCGGCTCGAGGCGCCGCCCTTGCGCGCCGTGCTGATGGACGCGCCGCCGCCGCAGGAGGACGTGCGGCCCTTTCTGGCGATTGCGCGGCTGCTCCGCCGGCTTGGCTTCAGTGCGCCGGGCATTCTCGCCGAGGACATTGCCGCCGGCTTGCTGCTGCTCGAGGATTTCGGCGACGCCACCTATACACGCCTCCTGGCCGAGGGCGCCGCGGAGGAGCCGCTCTACGCTTTGGCCGTCGATCTCCTGATCGCGCTCCATCGCGGCTTCGACCCGGCAGAAGCGCCGGAGGTGCCGGCTTACGACGACCAGCGCCTGCTGGCCGAGGCGGCTTTGCTCGTCGACTGGTATCTGCCGGCGGTTTCGGGCAAGCCCACAGAGCCGCGGTTGCGCGAGGAGTATCTCGCGCGCTGGCGCGGGCTGCTGGCGCTGGCGCGCGCCGTGCCCGAAAGCCTGGTGCTGCGCGACTACCATGTCGACAATCTCATGCTGCTCGAGGGGCGGCACGGTCTCGCCGCCTGCGGCCTCCTGGATTTCCAGGACGCGGTGATCGGCCCGGTCACCTACGATCTCGTCTCGCTGCTCGAGGATGCGCGCCGCGACGTGCCGCCGGCCTTGGTTGAGGCCATGCTTCGGCGCTATCTCGCGGGTTTCCCCGATCTTGATCCCGCCGCCTTCGCCGCTTCCTATGCGGTGCTCGGCGCGCAGCGCAACTGCAAGATCGTTGGCATCTTCACGCGGCTCTGCCGGCGCGACGGGAAGCCTGGCTATCTCGCCTTCATCCCGCGCGTCTGGCGGCTGATCGAGGCGGATCTGCGGCATCCTGCGCTGGCGCCGGTGGCGCAATGGCTCGATCGCCATCTGCCGCCGGGCCTGCGCGGCATTCCAACGAGCGCGTCCGCCGCATGAGCCTCGCGCCCAAATCCGGCATGGTGCTGGCGGCGGGGCTCGGCCTGCGTCTCAGGCCGATTACCGAGCGTCTTCCCAAGCCGCTGGTGACGCTGGGCGGCCGCGCGCTGCTCGATCACGCCATCGACCGCCTCGAGGCCGCGGGAGTCGAGCACGTGGTCGTCAACGCCCATTACATGGCCGAGATGATCGAGGGGCATCTGGCGGCGCGGGGCAAGCCCGCGATCGCGGTGTCGCGCGAGGAGACGCTGCTCGAGACCGGCGGCGGCGTGCTCAAGGCGCTGCCTCTGCTCGACGACGCGTTCTACGTGGTCAATGCCGACGTCTTCTGGCTCGACGGCAAGACCCCGGCGCTGCTGCGGCTGGCGCGCGCCTTTGACCCGGCGCGCCACGACGCGCTCCTCCTGATGCAGCGCACCACCTCGGCGCTGGGCTATGACGGTCCTGGCGATTTTATCGTTGATCCCCTGGGCCGCGTGCGCCGGCGCGGCGAGCGCGAGGTGGCGCCGCATCTCTTCGCCGGTGTGCAGTTGCTGTCGAAGCGGCTTTTCGCCGGCTGCGCGCCCGGCAAGTTCTCGCTCAACCCCCTCTATGATCGCGCCATCGCCGCGGGCCGGCTCGCCGCCCTCATCCATGACGGCGAGTGGTACCATATCGGCACCCCCGAAGGCCTGGCGCTCGCCGAAGAGCGCCTCGCGACCCACCGCACGGAGCGGTAGAACATGGCCCACAGCCGCACATCATTCCCCTCCCCCCTTGCGGGGAAGGGAGGGGCGGTGGGTGACGCCGCCATCGGCGCTCGCCAAACATAAGCGCATGCCTCTCTTCACCATCGCCTCCGACCTGCCCTTCCTCGACGCGCTGGTCGCGGGCCTCGTGGCGGAGAGCGGCGATGACCCGCTGGCGCTGGCGGAGGCGACCGTCCTGCTGCCGACGCGGCGCGCGGCGCGCGCGCTCTCCGAAGCGTTCTTGCGCGCCAGCGCCGGCCGGGCGCTGCTGCTGCCGCGGCTGGTGCCGGTGGGTGATGTCGCTGGCGAGGAGCTGGCGCTCATCGGCGATGACGGTGCCGCGGCGGGCGGCGTCGAGATTCCTCCCGCCGTGCCGGAGCTGCACCGCTTGCTCGCCCTCACCAAGCTCGTGCTTGCCTGGGGCCGCACGCGCGCCAGCGGGCCGGTCGCCCCCGGCCAGGCGGCGCCGCTGGCGCGGGCGCTGGCG